>NZ_JACUUE010000120.1 GCF_014859475.1 Rhodoferax sp. | reverse complement strand
GTGGCGATCCATGTCTTCGGCAGTCATGGATTGCGTCACTTCGTTCGCAATGACGACGTTCTTTCACGTTAACACCAGGAGATTCCCGTGGCCGACGAACCAGTTCAATTACAAGTCGATGTGGATGCATATTTCCGCACGCTGGCGGGTTTGAAGTACCCGCAGGCGCTGGCGATGGCCTTCCCCCGCATTGTCAACACGCTCTTTGAATTCAAGGACAACAAGCCCAAGTTACGCGGCTACTTTGACTCGCTCATCGAAGACGCGCGGGGCGGGCGCCAAGGCTTTCCGTTCGATGTCCTGATGGACATCCAGGACCTGCGCGAGGCCATGCTCGGTGATGTCAACCAATTTGTGTTGGACGACACCACCAAATGGGTGTCATGACCCAGTCCGGCGGATGGAATACCCGTTGGCGCTCAGTGGGCTGCTGCGGCTAACAGCGGCTTGCCACGGTCTGACATGGCCGCTTCACGGCCCTTGACACGCGGGACAAACAGCTCGGCATCGACCGACGGGTTGATCGCGTAGCGCGTGATGACCGTTTCGCTGATGGCCATGCCGCCGGCGTAATTCTTGATCTGAAACGGTAGCACCGCGCCGTCAACCGACCTGAAATCCGAAAACTCGACCGCCAGTACCATGGCATGACCGCCAGCTTCGATGTGCCCGGTTACTTTCACAATCAAATGGCTTGTGCTGTCAACATTGACCCGGATGGCCGGCCCCTCATCGTCCCACAGGTCCATCACCTCGGTCGCCTGCTTGCCAATGGTTTCGCTGCCTGCATGGCGCAGGTTGTAACTGCCTTTGAGCAGGCCGTAAGGCAGGTCAAGTTGCTTGTATTGGTAAATCATCGCCAGGCGGGCGGGCCCTTGGGCCCCGGACATCAGGTTGCCCCCGGTAATTCGCCAGGCCAGCTCGCCATTGAGCACACGGGTTTCGGACGTTGCGGGGTAAACCGTTTCGACCCGCAGCATGCGGGGCCGCTGGAACCAGCGTTTGTAGGTGCCGGAGGCATTGCGAACGATCGCGTTGATGAAGCCATCGGCGTTCAGGGAAACCATTTGCTCGATTTGCGGTGCGCCGCCATAGGCCTGCACCACCTTGTCCACCAGCGCCAGCGAGGCGGCATCCTGCTCCAGCGCTGTCGCTGGCAAGCTCATGAAGCCGAGACAAAGCATGGCCAGGCGCAGCAATTTGTTAAGTTGGGACATTCAGGGAGCCTTGGTTGGTTGAAGAAAATGGCGCACTGTTGGCAACGGATTGCAGGCCACGTCGTTACGCACAGGCTGCAAAGTGTAGTGCGCCGCTCCCATGTTGCCCGGTTGAGACGAGAAACCCCTGTTTCAAGTCAGTCGGGCATGGGTGCCGCATACCATTGATTGCGGCCGTTGTTTTTGGCCTGGTACATGGCCACATCGGCGCTCTGGAGCAGCACATTTTCGTCGGCGCCATGCTCGGGGAAAAAGGCAATGCCAATGCTCGAAGAGATGTGGATAGGGTGTTCGCCGATGTCAAAGCTGCGGTTCAGCGCCTGCAGGATATTTTCTGCCACCAGCGTGGCCGCCTGCAGCGTTTCCATTTCCGGCAGCATCACCACGAACTCGTCGCCGCCAAGGCGCGCCACCGTGTCGGACCCGCGCCGCACGCAGTCCGACAAGCGCTGCGCCACAGCCTTGAGCAGCAGGTCGCCCACCTGATGCCCCAACTTGTCATTGACGGGTTTGAATTCATCCAGGTCAATGAACATCAGCGCCAGGCGCGTTTTGTCGCGTCTGGCCTTGGCCAGCGCCTGGCGCAGACGGTCGTAAAACAGGGCGCGGTTGGGCAAACCGGTGAGCACATCGAAATGCGCCAGTTGCTGCATGCGCTCTTCGCTCGCCTTGCGGTCGGAAATATCGGAAAACACCGCCACGTAATGGCTTGGCGTGTCATGCTCGTCACGCACTTGCTTGATGGACAGCCAGGCGATGTACAGCGCGCCGCTCTTGCGCCGGTCGCAGATCTCGCCGTGCCAATTGCCGCTGCTGGTCAGCTGCTCCCACATGTCCTGGAAGAACTTGGCGGTGTGCGAGCCTGAGGCCAGCAGGCTTGGATTTTTGCCGATGACTTCGGCTTCAGCGTAGCCGGTAATCACGGTAAAGGCCGGGTTGACCGACACGATTTCTTTGTGCGCGTTGCAAACGATGACGGCCTCGTCCATGGTCTGAATGACGGTGGAGGCCAGGCGCAGGGCTTCTTCGTGCTCATGACGCTCGGTGATGTCGGTATGCGTGCCGATCATGCGCAGTGGTTTGCCCTGCGCATCACGGCTGACCACCATGCCGCGCGACAGAATCCATTTCCAGTGGCCATCACGGGTTTGCATGCGCCGCTCGTTGGCGTAGCTTGCTTTTTCGCCCGAGAAATAGGCGTTTCGGTCAGCTTCTATGCGAGCCAGATCGTCCGGATGGATGCGCGCATGCCAGGCCTCGGCCTGGTGCTCCAGCGCGTGGTCTTCAAAACCATGCATTTCCATGAAGCGCCTGGAAAACACCACTTCGCCGGTTTGCAGGCTGCGGTCCCAGACGCCAGCGCCAGCGCCTTCCAGGGCAAACTTCCAGCGCTCCTCGCTCAAGGCCAGCGCCTGCTGGTCTTTTTGGCGCTCAAGATTTTGCGCAACGATCTGGTCGTGCGCTTTTTTGACGATGATGAAGACCGCCAGATAGAGCAGCGTCAGCAGCAGGATCACGGCCGTCACCAGCAGCCACTGCCGTTGATCGACCTCTGCCAGCACCGTGGTGGCATCGCGATAAATTTCAAAGACGCCGCTGACCTTGCCTGTGAGCGGGTCGTGGCGCGGAATGTAGCTCTCGATGACGTCGCGCTCTTGCAGTTCGCCCTCAAAGGCGCTGAGCTGGTGCTTATGCACCAGCTGGGAACTGTTCAGTCCGCGCAAGCCAGCCTGCACCCCCGCGTTGTCGCTTTTGTCCACGCCAATCTGTTCCAGATCGGTGGAGTACACCGTGCGGCCCTGCAAGTCATAGACCTTGATTTTGTAAATCTTGGTGCCTTTCAGCAGCCTCAGTACCTCCTGGTGCAATTCAGGGATTTGATCCGCCGCATACAGCTGGGCTGCGGGTTTGTCGGCCACCGACTGGACCAGGGGACCAAAGTGATCATCCCACAGCTCGTTGGCGATGATTTTGGCGTGGCTAACGTGCTCACTCTGGTAGCCGTTGATCAGGGCATCCACCGACAGGGTGCGAAAAGCATAACCAAGCAGCACCGCCACCACCACAAAGGCGGCCAGGCTGACGGTGGCGAAGCGGCGCAACATCTTGAAGTCGGTTGCGGCAACCACAGCAGCACTGCCCGTCTCGTTGCTTGATGCTGATTTTGTCAAGCCTGGAGTAAAAGCGTGATTCATCACGCGCTAATATAGCCCAGTTCGTGGCAATCGCTTGTGTTAATCCGGCTCAAAGCCTGTCTTTTAGGCGTTGCACAGAGCTGAATATCTGCCGTTTTACGCTGTCATGGGTCATGGGTCATGGGTGGGTGTTACAAACCCAGCGTCTGCCAGATCGCGTCCACCTTGGCGGTGACTTCCGGGCTCATGGTCAGTGGCCGACCCCATTCGCGCGATGTCTCACCAGGCCATTTGTGGGTGGCGTCAATACCCATCTTGCTACCCAGGCCGCTCACGGGCGAGGCAAAGTCAAGGTAGTCGATGGGCGTGTTGTCGGCCAGCAGCGTGTCGCGCGTGGGGTCAACCCGGGTGGTGATGGCCCAGATCACGTCGGTCCAGTCGCGCGGGTTGACGTCGTCATCGACCACCACAATGAACTTGGTGTACATGAACTGGCGCAAAAAGCTCCAGATGCCAAACATCACGCGCCGGGCATGGCCGGGGTAGGCTTTTTTGATGCTGACCACCGCCATGCGGTAACTGCAACCTTCGGCCGGCAGGTAGAAGTCGGTGATCTCGGGGTACTGGCGTTGCAGCAGCGGCACAAACAATTCATTGAGCGCCAGCGCCAGCATGGCGGGCTCGTCGGGCGGCTTGCCGGTGTAGGTTGAGTGGTAAATGGGCTCGCGCCGCTGGGTGATGCGGTCAATGGTGAAAACCGGGAACTCGGCTTGTTCGTTGTAGTAACCGGTGTGGTCGCCGTAGGGGCCTTCCAGCGCATGCTCGAAGCCGCTCTTGTGGCTGGCGTCCGGGTTGATGTGGCCTTCGAGCACGATTTCGGCAAACGCGGGCACACGCAGTTCGCTGCCCAGCGCCTTGATTAGTTCGGTGCGGCTGCCGCGCAGCAAACCGGCAAACTGGTATTCGCTCAAAGAGTCGGGCACCGGCGTTACCGCGCCCAGAATGGTGGCTGGGTCGGCGCCCAGCGCCACGCACACCGGGTAGGGCTGGCCCGGGTTGTGCTGGCAGTGGTCGCGGAAGTCGAGCGCGCCACCGCGGTGCGGCAGCCAGCGCATGATGACCTTGTTGCGGGCAATCACCTGCTGGCGGTAAATGCCCAGGTTTTGCCGCGCCTTGTGCGGCCCTTGCGTGATGACCAGGCCCCAGGTGATGAGCGGCGCCACGTCGCCGGGCCAGCAGTGCTGGATGGGCAACTTTGACAAATCAACATCCGCGCCTTCCCGAACGACTTCCTGGCAGGGCGCGCTGCCGAGTTCCTTGGGTGACATGCTCCACAGCGTTTTGACCAGGCTGCGCATACCGATGAGCTCCTTGAAGCCCTTGGGCGCTTCGGGCTCCTTGAGCGTGGCCAGCACATGGCCGAATTGGCGCAGCTCGGACACATCGTTGACACCCATGCCCAAGGCGACGCGGCGCGTGGTGCCAAACAGGTTGCCCAGCACCGGAATGCTGTGGCCGGTCGGGCGCTCGAACAGCAGAGCAGGGCCGCCAGCGCGCAAGGTGCGGTCGCACAGCGCGGTCATCTCGAGGTGCGGCGACACCTCGGCTTGGATGCGTTTGAGCTCGCCCAATTGTTCGAGCTGGCTAATGAAGTCTCTGAGGTCGCGGTAGGCCATGGTGAGGGATCTTTTTAAATTAAATTAATTGGAATTTGCCCCCAATTAACTGAAGAAATGGTTCATGGGCGTTGCGCTGCGGATGGGCGCTGCGCAGCAGCCGGATGGGGCGTCCCCCTCATGCTGGAGTACCAGAAATCGGGGGTCACCCCATCCGGCTGCTGCGCCGAAAGCTCTGCTTGATCTTGCATTCTTGAATACCAAGACAAAAACAAATGTTCGTTTTCACCAGTCGTCCAGCAAGGTGGGCAGTCGGGGTGGCTGATGATTTCTGGTACTCCAGTATGAAGAAGCCGCCCCGACTGCCTGCCTTGCGGGTTTCATAAACGTATTCTGTTTGAACTGGCCATGAAAAAGACCTACAGCCCGTTCCAGCGAACCGCATCGGCCTGCGGCAGGTCCAGCAAATCAAGCACCCGGCTCACCGTTTGACTGACCATTTCTTCAATTGTTTGCGGCCGCTGGTAAAAACCCGGCACCGGTGGAAAGACGATGCCGCCCATTTCGGTCACGCTGGTCATGTTGCGCAGGTGCGCCAGGTTGAGAGGCGCCTCGCGCACCATCAAGACCAACTTGCGGCGCTCCTTGAGCATGACGTCGGCGGCGCGGCTGATCAGGTTGTCTGACAGGCCAAGCGCCACGGCTGCCAGCGTGCGCATGGAGCAGGGCGCGATGACCATGCCGTCGCAGCGAAAGGAGCCGCTGGCAATGGCTGCGCCCACGTTGTGAACGGGATAAACCACGTCGGCCAGGGCTTCGATGTCGGTGCGTGGCAGCCCCAGCTCTTGCGTGATGTTGAGCCAGCCGGCGTCAGACACTACCAGATGGGTTTGCACCTTGCCCAGTTCACGCAGCATTTCCAACAGCCGCACGCCATAGACCGCGCCGCTGGCGCCAGAAATGGCGACGATGATGTGTTTGGGTTGCGTGCTTGTCATGGCGCGCGCAGCGCGGCCATCCATGAACCGTGCAGGCATGGATCGCCACGTCGCTGTGCTCCTCGCGATGACGGGCCAATCCGGTTCATCTGAAGTCAGGCCCCCGGCCGCAAGTTGCCCAGCCGCGCCTTGAACTGTTCACGCGCTTGCGCCAGCACATGGCGCGGGTGGAGTTGGGCCAGGTTGAACACTGGCAACTCGATCGCGTCAATGGTGTTTTTGACCAGCAGGCCGAGCTCGGTGTCGCCCTCCATGGTCAGGCGGCGGTTGAAAAACAGCGTGTCGGGGTCTTCCTGGCGGCGTGCCAGTTTGACGAAATCATGCGCGCTGGCGCTGATGGTGAGGTCGGCGGCACCGGTGTTCCGACAAGCCGCAAAGCCCTTGGTGCGCCACTCAAAGTCGAAGGTCCATTGCGCATCGAGCACGCACAGGCGCAGCTTTTTGCCGACCAGCATTTGCGTGACATCGGCATTGAGTTGTTTGGCCAGCGCCACGTTCAGCGCCGTGACAAACAACATCGACCCCGGCAAGCCCGGCAGCCGCCCCAGAAGTTGCCCGACGGGCTTCGGGATCAGCCATGGTTTTTCGCTCATAAAAAAACTCCTTTAAACCGGCATGGGTACGGCTTGGGTGGTGACCTGCTCCAGGCCGGGTTTGCCATACCAGTAGCCGTTGCACGGCTTCTCGGGCATCAAGCCCAGCAACTCGGCGTTGGCAGACGCAGCATCAGCGCGCCCCTGGATCACGTCCTGGAACAGTTCAATGATACGCGGCGTGTGCTGTGACTGCGGGCTGATGCGCGCCACTGCCACGCCCATGTCGCGCATGGCGGCCAGCTCGGGCAGCAGGTTGTGCACGCGCGCCGATTGGGTCTGGATGCCGTTGAGCACCAAAAATTCCTCGCTCTCGCGGGTGCGCATCAGCAACCCGTCGGGATGTTCGATGCACTTGAACTGGCAGTCGTCCTTGGGCAGGTTGCAGTGGCGCGCGGTAAAGCAGCGCGCTGAAAACGCCAGCGGCATGCGGCCATAGGCAAAGACCTCGGTTTGCAGGCCCGCCGGGCTGCCCGCCAGCAACAAGGCCAGGTCGTCACGGCCCATTTCCAGCGGCATCACCCAGCGCTGCAACCCCAGAGCCGCCATCCATGTCAGCGTGGGCAGGTTGTAAATGTTCAGATGCGGCCCGGCCACAAAGGGCACTTTGCCCTCCAGGCAATGCACCGCGCCCATGTCGTTGGCTTCGACCAGATAGGTGCCGTTGGCGCAGATCTTGTGCAGCACGGTCACGTCGGCGCCCGATTCGATCAGCACCTGGGTGGACAGAAGCACTTCTTTGCCGGCCTCGCGCAGCACCGCCGCAATGTCAAGCCAGTCGGCCAGGCGCACCTCGTGGCGGCGCGAACACACGGCTTCGCCCAAGTAAACAATGTCCACCGGTGACTGCGCCACGGCTTCGTAAAAAGCCAGCACCTCGTCGCGCGGCCAGTAGTATTGGATGGGTCCCAGAGAGAGCTTCATAAAAACAAATTTGTCATAAAGAGATCGTCATTGCGAACGAAGTGACGCAATCCATGAC
>NZ_JACUUE010000119.1 GCF_014859475.1 Rhodoferax sp. | reverse complement strand
AGCGTGGCGGTTCATGCATTCAGAACTCATTGGTGCGCCATCGAACAAACCAACACCTTTGCCTGCAATTACATTGGCGCCGGGTCCTGCTGCTCCTGGCAGACGCGTTCGCGCAAGCTTCGACATCAAGGACTGGACCGCATCCCGGTGATGTGAAACGATTCCCGGGGTTCCATGCACGCACAGGAGTATTCAAAATGCGATTAAGCACCAAAGGCCGTTTGGCGGTGACTGCAATGATTGACATTGCATTGCGACAAGATTTCGGGCCGGTATCGCTGACCGACATCGCCTCGCGCCATCCCATTTCAATGTCATACCTTGAGCAGTTGTTCAGCAAATTGCGCCTGCAGGGCTTGGTCACCAGCATTCGCGGCCCCGGTGGCGGCTACGCACTGGGTCATCGAAGTGATGAAATCACCGTGGCAGACATCATCTTGGCCGTCGAGGATGCGCCACCCAAAGCCAAGCAGCACGACGCATCACTGGCGCAAGACCTGGCGAAAGAGCTGTGGGACGCGATGAACGCCAAAGTGCTTGACTTCACGCAGTCGGTCACCCTGAAGAGTCTGGCACTTCACCAGCTAGCCACGGGAGGCAAGATTGAACGAACGCCCGCGCAAGTGCGTGGGGTGTTCAAGGTTCCGGTTCAGCAAACCCTCCGGCCCGATGTGCCCAACTCGGTGTTTGAACTGGGTCAGACTCTGCAGATGCCCTCAGTCGTCCAGCCTCGCCGTGGCCGGGCCCTTGGGCGTTTTAATTAGGGGCCACGCTGGGTGCCGTTGCCGGCGCAGCGGGAGGCGCTGTCGCTGGTGCCACGGGGAAACCGGAGGATTAAGCAAAAGTCATTCATGAGCGAACGCCACCCCGAAGTCTTTCGCGGCCGGGGCAAGTTCAACCACCGCACCTCTTGTTCCCGAGGTCACTGCAATGCAGTCTCTGCAGACCTCGCTGGCACGCGGGCGTGTCGTCAGCGCGGCCAGACCTTCATCGGCATCGGCGTGGGCAACGGCGCAGGCGGCGGCGAGGGAAAGGGCACCTCGGATGGCGTCGGCATGGGCGTTGGCGGCATGGGGATGGGTGGCATCCGTTCTGGCGACGGAGCGGGGCTTGGCATTTCAATATTCATGGTGATGTTTTTCATCAGCCAATTTTTTGTCCAGGCAAGGCAGGCATCTGTGCGGTGGCGCACAACGGAACAAGCGCCAGGCTGGGTAATCTCAGTCTGCTGGCACTGTGTTGAGCAGCGCCATTGGCCAGCTGCCAGCATGGTTTCAAACCGAATTTCCCAGGAGACCACCATGCCCCACGCTTTCGGCTCCACGCTCACACCTTTCACCACGGCCACCGGCAAGGTGGGCCAGTGTTATTCGCTGCCAGCGCTGGCCGGAAAATTTCCCACCGTGAGCCGCCTGCCGGTGTCGATACGCATCGTGCTCGAAGCAGTGCTGCGTCACTGCGACGGCCGCAAGGTCACCGCTGAGCACGTGGCCCAGCTGGCCAATTGGCAGCCCAACGCGCCGCGCACCGACGAAATCCCGTTTGTCGTCTCGCGTGTGGTGCTGCAGGACTTCACCGGCGTGCCGCTGCTGGCTGACCTGGCGGCCATGCGCAGCACGGCGCAGCGCCTGGGGCTGGACCCGCGACGCATCGAGCCGCTGGTGCCGGTGGACCTGGTGGTGGACCACTCCATCATGGTTGACCACTATGGCAAAAAGGATTCGCTCGACCTCAACATGAAGCTCGAATTCCAGCGCAACCGCGAGCGCTACGAGTTCATGAAATGGGGCATGCAGGCCTTTGACACCTTTGGCGTGGTGCCGCCCGGCTTTGGCATCGTGCATCAGGTGAACCTGGAGTACCTGGCGCGCGGCGTGCATCAGGGCAAAGATGGCGTGTATTACCCCGACACGCTGGTGGGCACCGACAGCCACACCACCATGATCAACGGCATTGGTGTGGTGGGCTGGGGCGTGGGTGGCATCGAGGCCGAGGCCGCCATGCTGGGCCAGCCGGTGTACCTGCTGACACCCGACGTGGTGGGCTTTGAATTGACGGGCTGCCTGCGCGAAGGCGTGACCGCCACCGACCTGGTGCTGACCGTGACCGAGACCCTGCGCCAGCACAAGGTGGTGGGCAAGTTTGTCGAATTTTTTGGCGAAGGCACGCGCACCCTGTCCCTGCCCGACCGCGCAACCATCGCCAATATGGCGCCCGAATACGGCGCCACCATGGGCTTCTTTCCGGTGGACGAGAAGACGATTGACTACTTCAAGGGCACCGGCCGCACCCCCGACGATATCGACACCTTCGCGGCCTACTTCAAGGCGCAAGGCCTGTTTGGCGTGCCGCTGAGTGGCGAGATTGACTACTCCCAGGTGGTCAAGCTGAAGCTGGCGGATGTGACCACCAGCCTGGCCGGCCCCAAGCGGCCACAGGACCGCATTGAGCTGGGCCGGGTGGCGGCGCAATTTGCCGAACTGTTCAGCAGACCCAACGCCGAGAACGGCTTCAACCAGCCGGCCGACAGGCTCTTCACGCGCTTTCCCGTGGGCACGGCCGTGCCGGCCAGCGATGCACCGCCAGCGCCACCCGTGCCGCTGGGTGCCCCGCGCGAGGTCGCCGAGATGGCGCAGAACCGGCCCACGCTGGAGGCCAGCCAGGCCGCCGTGGTGCCTTTGGATGCCGTGCCCGGACACACCCCGCGTGGCATCACGGTGGGCAACGGCGACGTGCTGATTGCCGCCATCACCAGTTGCACCAACACCTCCAACCCGAGTGTGCTGCTGGCGGCCGGTCTGCTGGCCAAAAAGGCCGTGGCGGCCGGCCTGAAGGTGCAGCCGCACATCAAGACCTCGCTGGCGCCGGGCTCGCGCATCGTCACCGAATACCTCACCAAGACTGGCCTGCTGCCCTACCTGGAACAACTCGGCTTTGCGCTGGCCGGCTACGGCTGCACCACCTGCATCGGCAACGCCGGCGACCTGACGCCCGAACTCAATGCGCTGATTGCCGAGCATGACCTGGTGTGCGCGGCGGTGCTGTCGGGCAACCGCAACTTCGAGGCGCGCATTCACCCCAACCTGAAGGCCAACTTTCTGGCCAGCCCGCCGCTGGTCGTGGCCTATGCGATCGCCGGCACCGTGCTGCGCGACCTCAGCAGCCAGCCTGTGGGCCAGGGCACGGGTGGCAAGGATGTGTACCTGGCCGACATCTGGCCCACCAGCGACGAGATTCAGGCGCTGATGAGCTTTGCCATGAACGGCCAGGCGTACCGGGACAACTACGCGCGGATTGCCACCGAGCCCGGCCCGCTGTGGCAAGCCATCACCGGCGTGACCGGCACCAGCTACACCTGGCCCAAGAGCACCTACATTGCCGAACCGCCCTTCTTTGCCAACTTCTCCATGGAAATCGGTACTTCTCACGCCAGCACTGTGGGCGCTCGAGATCTGAAGAACGCCGGGCCGGTGCACGGCGCCCGCATCATGGCGTTGTTTGGCGACTCCATCACCACCGACCATATTTCTCCGGCGGGCAACATTGCAGCGAGTTCACCTGCCGGCCAGTGGCTGCTGGCGCACGGCGTGCGCCAAGCCGACTTCAACTCGTACGGCGCGCGGCGCGGCAACCATGACGTGATGGTGCGCGGCACCTTTGCCAATGTGCGCATCAAGAACCTGATGATTCCCCCGCAGCCCGATGGCTCGCGCACCGAAGGCGGATGGACGCTGTACCAGGGTGAAAAACTGTCCATTTTTGACGCTGCCGCCTGCCATATGGCCGCAGGCACGCCGACCGTGGTGTTCGCGGGTGAGGAATACGGCACCGGGTCGAGTCGCGACTGGGCCGCCAAAGGCACCCAACTGCTGGGCATCAAGGCGGTGGTGGCGCAAAGTTTCGAGCGCATCCACCGCAGCAATCTGGTGGGCATGGGTGTGTTGCCGTTGCAGTTCAAGGAAGGCGACAGTTGGCAACGCCTGGGGCTGACCGGCACCGAACGCATCGACATCCTGCCCGACGCCTACCTGCGCCCGCAAAGCGATGCGCAGCTGGTGATCACCCACGCCAATGGCGGCCGCACGCTGATGACGGTGCTGCTGCGCATCGACACCCCGATCGAGGTGGACTACTACCGCGCGGGCGGCATTCTGCCGTTTGTGCTGCGTCAGTTGCTGATGAACGACGCGGCTCAGGCAGGCAGGGTTTCCTTGTAAGCAAGGCCAAAGGCCTGCGCGCGTTCAGCGGGGGTTTGCCGGCGTGTCTTCCTCACGCTGAGCAATGCGCACAATTTCCCTGGGAATGTCTTCAGGCGACAGCACAAGGTCGACGCAGCCGGAGTCGATGGCACTCTCGGGCATGTCGGGCTGCGCGGCGGTGTCAGGCTTTTGTGCGATAGTGATGCCGCCCACCTCCTTGATGCCGCGCAGCGCGGCGGCGCCGTCGCCGTCATAACCCGACACGATCACAGCAATCAGTTTGCCGTCCCAGTACGTGGTGAGCGACTTCAAAAAAACCGTGATCACATCGGGCCAGCCGCGTGGCTTGGAGATCGGCTTCAGATGAAACACGCCGTCTTCCACATGCAAGTCACGGTTTGCCGGGATGATGAACACACGGTCAGGCGCTATCTCAAGGTTATCGGTGATCAGTTCAACAGGCATGGTCGTGTAGGGCGGCAGCACCTCGTGCAGCCGCGTAGGCATCAGTGTGATGTGGTTGACGATCACGATTGCCACCCCCATGTCGGCGGGCATGCTTTTCAGCAGCCGGATGTAGGCGTCAAGCCCGCCCGCCGAGCCACCCACGCAAACAATCGGGAAATTTTTCATCCCGTTTTTTTGCGGCATGGGCAAGCTTTCGCTGTGGGTAGAGGGGCTGTTCAACATGGCAAGGATGTGTCCAAGTGTGGTTTGGCTGCCCAGTCAAGGTTCCATTGCGTGACCCAGCCTGGCAAATCCTGCGCGGGCATGGGCCGGGCCAGGCAATAGCCTTGCGCCAACTCGCAGCCCAGCTGCAACAACAGGGTGCCTTGCGCCACTGTTTCAACACCTTCGGCCATCACCTCGCGCTTGAACGCACCCGCCAGGCCAATGATGCCTTTCAAAATCGCCAGATCATCCGGGTTGACGAGCACGTCACAGACAAAACTTTGGTCGATCTTGAGCAGATCCACCTGCAGGCGTTTCAGGTAGGCCAGCGACGAATAGCCTGTGCCGAAGTCGTCCAGCGCAAACGCCACCCCCATCTGGTGGCAGTCCTCGATCACCTGCGAGACGTAGGGAATGTCATTGAGCGCGATGGTTTCCAGAATTTCCAGCGTCAGATCAGTGGGTTTCACGCTGGGATGGCGCGCCAGCAGGGCGCGCAGGCGCAGTACAAAATTGGCTTGCTGCAACTGCTGCGCACCCACATTGACGCTCACTGGCACATGCAAACCCTGGGCTTGCCAGCTTTCCATCTGGCCCAGTGCGGTGTCGATCACCCATTCGCCGACGTCGATGGCCAGCGGATGGTATTCCACCACCGGCAAGAAAGTCAGCGGCAGCAACAGGCCCTTCTCGGGGTGCCGCCAGCGGATCAGCGCTTCGGCACCCACCACTTGGCCGCTGCGCAGGTTCACCTTGGGCTGGTAATGCAGCACAAATTCCTGCTCATCCAGGGCTTGCCGGATGCGTTGCAGGTCCTGGTGCCAACCGCGCAGGCTGGCGTCCTGCTCGACATCAAACTCCCGCCAGCGGCTTTTGCCCGCCTGCTTGGCCTGGTACATGGCCAAGTCAGCCTGGCGCATCAACTGGTCGCCCTCGACCTCTTGCGCCTGCGGGTAAAACGTCACACCCAGACTGGCTGACACTTGTAGCGTCTGGTCGTTGAAGGCCAGCGGCTCGGCGGCGCCAGCCAGCAGGCGCTCGAGCAGCGGTGCGCAGGCTTTGATGTTGCCCAGGTTGGGCAGCACCGCGACAAATTCGTCCCCGCCCATGCGGGCCAGGGTGTCGCCTTCACGCAGCACCTGTTTCATGTGGCCGGCCACGGACATCAGCATCTGGTCGCCCGCCTCGTGGCCAAACTGGTCGTTGACGTCCTTGAAGCCGTCCAGGTCGATATAGACCACGGCCAGCCCCTGGCCGGTGCGCCGCGCTTGCGCCATCGCCTGTACCAGGCGGTCGGCCGTGAGCAAGCGGTTGGGCAGGTTGGTCAGCGCATCAAAATGTGCCAGATGGTCGAGTTTGCTCTGCAGGGATTTCAGGGCGGTGATGTCGCTCAGCACCATGCGCAACTCGCACGCGCCCGCGGCCGTGGTGGACACGGTGGCCATCAAGTGCACCCACAGCGGGTGGCCATCCCGGTGTGTCAGGCGCACATCGCGCGACTGCGGCACGCCGGTTTCAAGCAGTTGTCCGCGCAGCAGGTAAAAGCGGTCCTGGTCTTCGTTGGCGACAAAGGCGTGCAACGGCTGCCTCACCAGGGCGCCGCGGGGTACGCCCAGCAACGTGGCAAGGGTCAGGTTGGCTTCCACCACCCAGCCACGGTCATCCAGCGTGACATAGCCCACGGGGGCCAGGTCGTACAGGTCAAAGTAGCGCTCCCGTGCGCCTTCCAGCGCCAGGTGTGACTCGCGCAACGCGTTGTTTTGCAGCTCCAGTTCGAGCTGGTGCAATTTCAGTTCGTGCACCAGGCGTTGATCCCCTTGGGGTACGGCTTGCGCGCCGGGGGCGATGGGTGGTTTGGGACTGCTCATGCGGGCCTCATGCGCCGGTCATGCTGCACGACAGGCATCCTGGCGCGCAGGGCCTGGATCAGGAAAAGTCGTTTCATGGCGGCAGTGTAGGCACGCTGCCAGCCAAACTGCGTACGCCAGCGCACTGATTGAGCAGTACAGTTCGGCGCACTTGCCTCGAATCACCGTCAGTTCGCCATCGCACAGACGGGGCCGGGTCAAGTCCTTAAGCTGCAAACGTGGTGAACAAGGAAGGACCGACCGGCTGCGTACCAACAGCCACCCCAGTGCCCTCTGCGCCACGTTTATTCACACTTCAAGGATTTCAAATGAAAAAAACAACGCTACTTTTGGCGCTTCTCGCAACCCTCGGCCTGGCTGCCTGCGACCGTGAAACCGTGGTGGTACCCACCCCCGTGGCGGTGCCCGGACCTGCCGGCGCGACTGGCGCCACGGGCGCCACGGGCGACACAGGCAGCACCGGCTACACGGGTGCCACGGGCGACACAGGCAGCACCGGCTACACGGGTGCCACGGGTGACACCGGCGCCACTGGCAAGACGGGCTCTGGCGACACCACCGTCATCGTGATGCCGCCCGCTTCCGCTGCCCAATAACACCACACTTTATCTTTCAAGGAGACACTTATGAGCTTAGGAACAATCCTGCTGATCGTCCTGATCCTGATGTTGATCGGGGCCATTCCAAGCTGGTCGCACAGCAAAAACTGGGGCTACGGACCCAGTGGCGGCATAGGCCTGGTGGTGATCATCATCATCGTCTTGCTGCTGATGGGTCGAATCTGACGCTTGCAACCCTTTATTCACGC
>NZ_JACUUE010000348.1 GCF_014859475.1 Rhodoferax sp. | reverse complement strand
CATTGCGAACGAAGTGAAGCAATCCATGCACCCGGAAGTCATGGATCGCCACGCTACGCTCGCGATGACGAGGTCTCTGTTCAAGGTCCGTGTGCGGTATCGGGCCAAGTACGGCGGGCTCGCAGTGACAGCTTCCTTGTTCAAGGTCTGCGGTATCGGGCCGGGTACGGCTGACTTGCAATGACGGCCATCTTTCATGCTTTGGAGCGGCTTGGCTGCCATGCAAACTACAGCAGCGAGAAATCGCGCTCGAACTTCATCAGGTGCTGGCCACCATCGACCAACAGCGTGGTGCCTGTGATGGACTGGTTTTCCAGGGCGAAGGCCACGGTGGCCGCCACGTCAGCCGCCGTCGAGGAGTGGCCCAGCGGCGACAGCTTGTGCAGCGCCTCGAATTTTTCCGGCGTCAGCATGTGGCTGGTCAGCGTCAGGCCCGGCGCCACCCCCACCACCCGCACCCGCGGTGCCAGCGCCAGCGCCAGCATGGTGTTGGCCGACTCCAGCGCGGCCTTGGACAGCGTGTAGCTGATGAAGTCGGGGTTGGGATTCCAAAGCTTTTGGTCGAGCAGGTTCACCACGGCGCCCGCGGCTTCTGCGCGTGTTTGCAGGTGCGCGTGCAACGACTGGCTCAGCAAAATGGCGGCCCCGGCGTTGGCACGCATGTGCTTTTCCATGGCGGCAAAGCTGAAGGTCTCGGGCGTGTCGTGCTCGAAGGTGGACGCACTGTTGACGATGGCATCGACATACCCGAGTTCTTCCACCACCCGGGGCAGCAGGTTGCGCACCGCCGTTTCATTGGCCAGGTTGGCGCGAAAAGAGGTGCTGTAGCCCGCCAGCTTGGCGCAATCGGCGACCGTTTTGCGCGCCTCCTCGACCGAATCGCGGTAATGCACGGCCACCCGCCAGCCCGCGCGGGCCAGGGTCAGGGCAATCTCGCGGCCCAGCCGCTTGGCCGCGCCGGTGACCAAAACGGTACGCTGAGCCGGTGCGGGGAAGAGGGCTGACGTGATGGGGGCAGACATTCGGGGACAATTCCAAGCTATGACAACACCCCACAGTTTAACGAGCGAGCTAGCGCGCCACATCAGCCAGACCATTCTTGACGCCAGCGGCTGGCTTGGCTTCGATATCTTTATGGACCAAGCGCTTTACACCCCCGGCCTGGGTTACTACGCCCATGGCAGCACCCAATTTGGCGCTCTGCCCTACACCGTTCAGGACGGCGCGCGCGTGGCGGGGAGCGACTTTGTCACCTCGCCCGGCATCACGCCGTTGTTCGGCTGGACGCTGGCGCTGCAGGTGGCGCAGGCGCTGGAAGT
>NZ_JACUUE010000118.1 GCF_014859475.1 Rhodoferax sp. | reverse complement strand
TGACGGTACTCTTTCATGGCTTGGGGCGTCGCTGCGGATTCATGAAGCTAGCTTGAACCTGCAATGCAATTTAGCTTGAACCTGCACTTGCTCGGTGCGATGTGGCAAAAGTAGTTCTTCAGAACTAGTCTCTCTGACCGGCCCCTAGTTCCAAATTCAGCTTGCACCCGTTCCACAGAGGGATACCGAAAAACCGCCGCCCAACCTACAGTCTTGTCAATCCAAAAAGGAGTTTTTGACATGACCAAGAAAGGGCAAGCCCTGTCCGTGCTGATCGTCAGCACCTTCGCCTTCACCGTGTGTTTCATGGTGTGGATGATGTTTGCCGTGATCGGCATTCCGATCAAAAAAACGCTCGGTCTCAGCGCCACCGAGTTTGGCCTGATGACGGCCATGCCGGTACTTTCCGGCTCATTGATCCGGGTGCCCTTGGGCATTTGGACCGACAAATACGGCGGTCGCATCGTGATGACTGCCTTGATGGCAGCCACTGTGCCAGCCATCTGGTTCATGGCCGTTGCCACCGAATTCTGGCATTACCTCGCCATTGGCCTGGTCATCGGCCTTG
The DNA here is from genome assembly GCF_014859475.1 of Rhodoferax sp. Lineage (GTDB taxonomy): Bacteria > Pseudomonadota > Gammaproteobacteria > Burkholderiales > Burkholderiaceae_C > Rhodoferax. The sequence continues at coordinate 7,001 of NZ_JACUUE010000118.1, read as the reverse complement.
CAGGCGGTTCTTTTTCGGTGGGCACGCCCTATGTGGCGCGCTGGTTTCCCAAAGATAAGCAAGGCTTTGCAATGGGCATCTTCGGCGCCGGCAACTCAGGCGCAGCCGTCAATAAATTCCTGGCACCCGCACTGGTGGTCGCCTTCGGCTGGACCATGGTGCCGCATGTGTATGCGGGCATCATGCTGGGCACGGTGTTGCTGTTCTGGTTTTTCAGCTACAGCGACCCCAGCCATCTGGTGCCCAGCCACGTCAAGTTCAGCGACCAGCTCAAGGCCTTGAAAGATCCCAAGGTAATCAAGTACTGCCAGTACTACAGCATCGTGTTCGGTGGCTATGTTGCGCTCTCTCTTTGGATGGTGCAGTACTACGTGGGCGAGTTCGGACTGGACATCCGCATCGCAGCTTTGCTGGCGGCCTGCTTCTCATTGCCCGGCGGTGTCCTTCGCGCCATGGGCGGCTGGATGTCGGACAAGTACGGCGCGCACAGCGTGACCTGGTGGGTGCTATGGGTGGCCTGGATCTGCCTGTTCCTGCTGAGCTACCCACAGTTCGACTTCACAGTCGCCACCATTGACGGTCCGAAGACCTTCCACATCGGCCTGAATGTTTACCTGTTCACCTTCCTGATGTTCACGCTGGGCATTGCATTTGCCTTCGGCAAGGCCAGCGTCTTCAAGTACATCAGCGACGAGTATCCCGACAACATCGGCACCATCAGCGGCATCGTCGGGCTGGCCGGCGGCATGGGCGGCTTCATTCTGCCGATCATGTTCGGCGCCCTGGTGGACTTGACCGGCATCCGCTCCAGCGCCTTCATGCTGATGTATGGCGTGGTCTGGGTGTCCTTGATCTGGATGTACTGGACCGAAGTGCGCGCCAAGGAGTACATGGCCCACAAGAGCCCGCCCGAGATCACCGCACAAATCATTTCCAACTGAAAGAACCTATGAGCAACATAAAAGCATCAGGCGCAGACATCGCCGACTGGCGCCCGGAAGACGAGCAGTTCTGGGAAACCACGGGCAAGCGAGTCGCCAGCCGCAACCTCTGGATTTCCATTCCCAACCTGCTGGTGGCCTTTGCCGTCTGGGCCATGTGGGGCATCATCACCGTGCAGATGATCAACCTGGGTTTTCCGTTCAAGCCCGCCGAAATGTTCACCCTGACCGCCATCGCCGGCCTGATGGGTGCCACCTTCCGCATCCCGGCGTCGTTCTTTATCCGCTTGTCAGGCGGGCGCAACACGATCTTCCTGACCTCGGCACTTCTGATCATCCCGGCGGTCTGGACCGGCATGGCGCTGCAGGACACCAACACGCCCTTGTGGGTGTTCCAGGCCTGCGCCTTCCTGAGCGGCATTGGTGGTGGCAACTTTGCCTGTTCGATGTCCAATATTTCGGGTTTTTACCCCAAACGCCTGCAGGGCACCGGGCTGGGCCTGAACGCCGGTCTGGGCAACTTTGGTGTCACCACCATGCAGGTGCTGATTCCGCTGGTCATGACCGTGGGCCTGTTTGGCGCTGTCGGTGGTGGCTCCATGGTGTTGACCAAGGACAGCGGCTGGATCATGGGCAAGATCCTGGCGGGCACCCCCACCTTCATTCAAAACGCCGGCTTCATCTGGGCGGCCATTTTGCTGCCCCTGGTCGCCGCCGCCTGGTTTGGCATGAACAACCTGCTGCCGCTATCGCCCAACTACGGCGGCACGCTGGCAGCGTTTTCCAAAATCCTGTACTTGTGGGGCATCACATGCCTGATCGGCGGCCTGGGGCTGTACCTGTACCTGCCGGCGCCCACCGGTTTGGGTCTGCTCAGCATGTGGGTGGCCCTGCCACTCATCATCGTGGCCACGCTGATGGCCATGCGGCTGGCGGCCTTCGGCGAGATGAAAGGCAACATTGCCAAGCAGTTTGATATTTTCAAAAACAAGCACACCTGGTCCCTGACGCTGCTCTACATCGTCACCTTCGGCTCCTTCATTGGTTTCTCGATGGCCTTGCCGCTGTCGATCACGGTGATTTTTGGTGTCAGTCATGTGCCTGACGCGGCCGGCATCATGCAGCACACCCTGAAAAACCCGAACGCACCGTCCGCCCTCACCTACGCCTGGATCGGCCCGTTTGTCGGCGCGCTGATTCGCCCGGTGGGCGGCTGGATCTCTGACAAGGTGGGCGGTTCCATCGTGACCCAGGTGATCTCGGTCGTCATGGTGGGCGCCTCGACAGGGGTGGGTTACGTGATGATGCAAGCCTACGCTTCGGCCACGCCAGAGCAGTATTTTTCCACCTTCATGTGGCTGTTTGTGCTGCTGTTTGCCGCCAGCGGCATTGGCAATGGTTCCACCTTCCGCACCATTGGTGTCATTTTTGACCGCCAGCAAGCCGGTCCGGTGCTGGGCTGGACTTCAGCCGTGGCCGCTTACGGTGCCTTTATCGCGCCTGTGGTGATTGGTGCCCAGATCAAGGCCGGCACACCGCAGATCGCCATGTACGGCTTTGCCATCTTTTACGCGCTGTGCCTGGTGCTGAACTGGTGGTTCTATTTGCGCGCCGGCTCGGAGATCAAAAACCCGTGACCACAAGAAATTTTTCACATCCATTTTTTCAGAGGTAAACCATGAGCCACTTTCTTGATCGACTCACTTATTTCTCGCAACCCAAAGAGGCTTTCTCTGGCGAGCACGGTGTCACCACGGGTGAAGACCGCACCTGGGAAGATGCCTACCGCACCCGCTGGGCGCACGACAAGATCGTGCGCAGCACGCACGGCGTGAACTGCACCGGCTCCTGCTCCTGGAAGATTTACGTCAAGGGCGGCATCGTGACCTGGGAAACCCAGCAAACCGACTACCCACGCACGCGCTGGGACATGCCCAATCACGAGCCGCGTGGCTGCGCCCGGGGTGCCAGCTACAGCTGGTACTTGTACAGCGCCAACCGCGTCAAATACCCGATGGTGCGTGGCGCCTTGCTCAAGCTCTGGCGCGAAGCGCGTCAGACCCAGGCGCCAGTCGAGGCCTGGGCATCCATTGCCCTGGACGATGCCAAGCGCAAAAGTTACCAGACCCAACGCGGCATGGGCGGCTTTGTGCGCTCCAGCTGGGACGAGGTCAACGAGATGGTGGCAGCGGCCAACGTCTTCACCATCAAGCAATACGGGCCAGACCGCATCATCGGCTTCTCGCCCATTCCCGCCATGTCGATGGTGTCGTATGCCGCCGGCAGCCGCTACCTGGGTCTGATTGGCGGTGTGCCGATCAGCTTTTACGACTGGTACTGCGACCTGCCCCCGGCCAGCCCGCAAATCTGGGGTGAGCAAACCGATGTGCCCGAATCGGCCGACTGGTACAACTCGTCGTACATCATTGCCTGGGGCTCCAACGTGCCGCAAACGCGCACGCCCGACGCCCACTTCTTTACCGAAGTGCGCTACAAAGGCACCAAGACGGTGGCCGTCACACCCGACTACTCTGAAGTGGCCAAGCTGTCCGACATCTGGATGAAGCCCAAACAGGGCACCGACGCTGCTGTCGCCATGGCCATGGGCCATGTGATCCTGAAAGAGTTTTATTTCCCCGATGGCGGCAAACCGCGCAGCGAGTACTTTGACAACTACGTGCGCCGTTACACCGACATGCCGATGCTGGTCATGCTGAAAGAAAAGGTACTGCCCAGCGGCGAAACCGTGATGGTGCCCGACCGCTATGTGCGCGCCTCCGACTTCAACGGCAAGCTCGGCGCGGCCAACAACCCCGAGTGGAAAACCGTCGCGCTGGACATGAGCGGCAAAGTGGTGTTGCCCAACGGTGCCATTGGTTTCCGCTGGGGCGCAGATGGCCGTGCTGACCAGGGCCAGTGGAACCTGGAGGCCAAGGAAGCCCGCCATGGCACCGAGGTCAAGCTCAAACTCACCGTGATGGAAGGCAACGAAGCCAGCGCCGAGACCGCCAAGGTCGGTTTCCCGTACTTCGGCGGCATCGTCTCCGAGCACTTCCCCAACAATGCCAGCGGCGACGCGGCCAATAACGTGCTGGTGCGCACCGTGCCGGTGCAACGCATTGCGCTGGGCAAGGAAGGCGACCAGCGTGAAGCCCTGGTGGCCACCGTGTTCGACCTGCAAGTGGCGAACTACGGCGTGGCACGCGGCCTGCCGGGTGAAATGGCCGCCAAGGACTTCAACGACGACACGCCTTACACGCCAGCCTGGCAAGAGCGCATCACCGGCACGCCGCGTGAGCAACTCATCACCGTAGCGCGCCAGTTTGCCGACAACGCCGACAAGACGCACGGCAAGTCGATGGTGATCATTGGCGCCGCCATGAACCACTGGTTCCACGCCGACATGAACTACCGCGGTGTCATCAACATGCTGATGATGTGCGGCTGCATTGGCCAGTCGGGTGGCGGCTGGGCGCACTATGTGGGTCAGGAAAAACTGCGCCCGCAAACCGGATGGACCGCGCTGGCTTTTGCGCTGGACTGGATTCGCCCGCCCCGGCAAATGAACGGCACCAGCTTCTTCTACGCGCACACCGACCAGTGGCGCTACGAAACCGTGGGTGTCGATGAAATCCTGTCGCCGCTGGCCGACAAAGCCAAATTTGGCGGCAGCATGATCGACTATAACGTGCGCGCCGAACGCATGGGCTGGTTGCCCAGCGCGCCGCAGCTCAAGACCAACCCGCTCGAGGTGGTACGTGCCGCGACGGCGGCCAACATGGAGCCAAAGGATTATTTGACCCGGGGCTTGCAAGACGGCAGCCAGACCATGAGCTGCGAAGACCCCGACCACCCCAACAACTGGCCGCGCAACATGTTTGTCTGGCGCAGCAACATTCTGGGCTCCAGCGGCAAGGGGCATGAGTACTTTTTGAAGCACCTGCTGGGCACCAAACACGGCGTGCAGGGCAAGGATCTGGGCAAAGACGAGGCCCGCCCCACCGAAGTGGTCTGGCACGACAACGCCCCCGAGGGCAAGCTCGACCTGGTGGTGACGCTGGACTTCCGCATGAGCACCACTTGTCTCTACTCTGACATTGTGTTGCCCACGGCCACCTGGTACGAAAAGAACGACATGAACACCAGCGACATGCACCCGTTCATCCATCCCCTGAGCACCGCGGTGGACCCTGCCTGGCAGTCGCGCAGCGACTGGGAAATCTACAAGGGTTTTGCCAAGAAGTTCAGCGAAATCTGCGTCGGGCATCTGGGCGTGGAGCGCGACATGGTGCTGACCCCGATCATGCACGACACCCCTGCCGAGATGGCACAACCCTTTGGTGTGCAGGAATGGAAGAAGGGCGAGATCGACCTGATCCCTGGCAAGACCGCCCCCAGCTTCATGGTGGTGGAACGCGACTACCCCAATGTGTACAAGCGTTTCACCGCGGTTGGCCCGCTGATGAACAAGGTGGGCAACGGCGGCAAGGGCATCAGCTGGGACACCAAGATTGAAGTCACCCAGTTGGGTCAACTCAATGGCTTGACCACGGATGCCGGCGTGACCTGCGGCATGCCCAAGATCGAGAGCGACATTGATGCCTGCGAAGTCATCCTGCAACTCGCGCCCGAAACCAACGGCCACGTCGCGGTCAAGGCCTGGGAAGCATTGGGTAAACAAACCGGTCTGGACCACACCCACCTGGCCATTCACCGCGAGGATGAGAAGATTCGCTTCCGCGACATTCAAGCGCAGCCGCGCAAGATCATCAGCTCTCCTACCTGGAGCGGCATCGAGAGTGAAACCGTCAGCTACAACGCCGGTTACACCAACGTGCACGAGATGATCCCATGGCGCACCCTGACCGGGCGCCAGCAGTTCTACATGGATCACCCGTGGATGACCGCGTTTGGTGAAGGCTTCAGCAGCTACCGCCCGCCGGTGGACTTGAAAACGACCCACGCCATGCAAGACCGCAAGCCCAATGGCAACAAAGAGATTGCGCTGAACTTCATCACGCCGCACCAAAAATGGGGCATTCACAGCACCTACAGCGACAACCTGCACATGTTGACGCTCAGCCGCGGTGGCCCGATCGTCTGGATCAGCGAAGACGACGCCAAAGCCGCCGGGATTGTGGACAACGACTGGATTGAGTTGTTCAACCTCAACGGCGCGCTCAACGCGCGTGCGGTGGTGAGCCAACGTGTGCGCAATGGCATGTGCATGATGTACCACGCTCAGGAAAAGCTGGTGAACCAGCCCGGCTCGGAGATCACAGGGGGCCGTGGTGGCATCCACAACTCGGTCACCCGCATTGTGCTCAAGCCGACGCACATGATCGGCGGCTACGCGCAGTTCAGCTACGGCTTCAACTACTACGGCACCATCGGCACCAATCGCGACGAGTTCGTCGTGCTGCGCAAGATGAACAAGGTGGACTGGCTGGACGATGAAGACTCGTCCAGCAATGCCGCTACCACCCAAAACTGATCAGCTTGGAGAAAAAAATGAAAATTCGCGCACAAATCGGCATGGTGCTCAACCTGGACAAGTGCATTGGTTGCCACACCTGCTCAGTCACCTGCAAAAACGTCTGGACCAGCCGCCCCGGCATGGAATACGCCTGGTTCAACAACGTCGAGACCAAACCCGGCATCGGCTACCCCAAGGAATGGGAAAACCAGGACAAGTGGAACGGTGGCTGGATCCGCAAGAGCAACGGTGCCATCGAGCCACGCCAGGGCGCCAAGTGGAAGCTGTTGATGAAAATTTTCGCCAACCCCAACTTGCCGCAAATCGACGACTACTACGAGCCCTTCACCTTCGACTACGCTCACCTGCAAAGCGCGCCGGCCGGCAACAACGTGCCTACCGCACGCCCGCGCAGCCTGATCACCGGGCAACGCATGGAAAAAATCGAGTGGGGCCCGAACTGGGAGGAAATTCTGGGTGGCGAATTCGCCAAGCGCAGCAAAGACAAGAACTTTGATGACATCCAGAAAGACATCTACGGCCAGTTCGAAAACACCTTCATGATGTACCTGCCGCGCCTGTGC
>NZ_JACUUE010000117.1 GCF_014859475.1 Rhodoferax sp. | reverse complement strand
GGGCTCGCGATGACGGTGCATGGGCTGCTGATCGATCATTTCCAGGGCCGGTGATACGCGCCAAGTGTGTGCTGCTGGCCTTCAGCCACCTTGTCGAGGTCGCTGAACCAGTCGGTTTTGGCCTTGTAGTGGTGCGGGTTGGCGCGGCAGCTGTCGATGGCGGCGCGCCAGACTTTGGTGACCTGCGCCACGTAGGCCGGGCTGCGCTGGCGGCCTTCGATCTTGATGGCGCGCACGCCGATCTTCATCAGGTCGGGCAGCAGCGAGAGGGTGTTCAAGCTGGTGGGCTCCTCGATGGCGTAGTAGTTTTTTTCGTCGCCCACGTCAAAGCGGCCCTTGCACAGCGTCGGATAGCCGGCGTTTTCGCCGGGGGCGTAGCGGTCAATCAGCACGCCATTCAGGCGCGACTCGCGGCCCTGCGGGGTCTCGACCCAGCGCACCGCTTTGGGTGGCGAGCAGACACCGTTGGTGTTGGGTGCCTCGCCGGTGGCGTAGCTTGACAGCGCGCAGCGGCCTTCGACCATCACGCACAGGCTGCCAAAGCCGAATACCTCGATCTCGACCGGCGTTTTTTCGATGACCTGCGCCACTTGGGTGAGCGACAGCACGCGCGGCAGCACGGCGCGCGCAATGCCAAAGTGCTGGTAATAAAAATCCAGCGCCTCGTAATTGGTGGCTGAACCCTGCACCGACAAATGCAGGCGCAGTTGCGGTTGATGTTTGACGGCATAGGCCATCATGCCGGGGTCGGCCAGAATGACGGCATCCACGCCGCTGTGCGCGGCGCGGTCCACGGCGCGTTGCCAAAGCTCGGCCTTGGCCGCCTGCGGGTAGGTGTTGAGCGCCACAAACACCTTGCGGCCGCGCTCGTGGGCGTAGCGGATGCCGGCCTCGATGGCGGCTTCGTCAAAGTTCAGGCCGGCAAAATTGCGCGCGTTGGTGGCGTCGCGAAAGCCCAGATAGACGCAGTCGGCACCATGGTCAATAGCCGCCTTGAGCGCGGGCAGGCTGCCGGCCGGGCAGACCAGTTCCATGGGGGATTGCGGAGCCGTGTCAGTGCGCACTTGTAGAGATGGATTAGCAACGGTAGTCATAAGTTTCCGGGGAAAGCGCCGTCAGGCGCTGCCAAAGTCTAATCGGCGAGCTTAACCATGCTGGCGGTTCAAGTAAATGATGCAAGTCAAGTCATTCACATAAATTCAAAACTGGCGACAATCAGCCGCTTCTTATATTTATGCGTTGTCCCCATGAACCGACACCTCTGGCTACTGGCCATCTGCCAAGGCCTTTTCCTGACCAACAACGTCACTTTTATGGCTATCAATGGCCTGGTCGGTTTCAGCCTGGCACCGCTGGGCTGGATGGCCACCTTGCCGGTGATGGGCTACGTGGTCGGCGGCGCGTTTTCGACCGGGCTGGTGGCCAAAAGCCAGCACCACTTTGGCCGCAAGGCGGCGTTTCAGATAGGGCTGGTGGTGGCCGCCTTGAGCGCGCTGCTGTGCGCCTATGCCGCTTGGAGCAGCAACTTTTGGCTGCTGTGCGCGGCCACGGTGATTGCCGGCTATTACAACGCCAATGCCAACCTGTACCGCTTTGCCGCCGCCGAGCTGGCCAGTGCGGGCTACAAGGAGAAAGCGGTGTCGATGGTGATGGCCGGCGGCCTTTTGGGCGCCGTGGCCGGGCCCAACCTGGCGGCGCAAACGCGCACCCTGACCGACGTGCCGTTCATGGGCGCCTACCTGGCGCTGGCCGGTGTCGCGCTGCTGTCGATGGCTGTGCTGGCCTTTATCACCTTCCCGGCGGCACCGGCCCAACAAGCCAGCAAGGAGGGCCGCCCGCTGCGCGAGATCATGCGCCAGCCGGTCTTTATGGTGGCCGCGGCCTGTGGCGCGCTGGGTTTTGGTGTGATGAACCTCTTGATGGCGGCCACACCACTGGCCATGCAGCAGTGCAGTCTGCCGTTTTCGGATGTGGCGCTGGTGCTGGAGTGGCATGTGATCGGCATGTTTGCACCGGGCTTTTTCACCGGCCACCTGATCAAGCGCTTTGGCGTGCTGCCGATCATGGGTGTGGGCGTGCTGCTCAATGCACTGTGCATCGTGATTGCGCTGTCGGGGGTTGATTTGCACCAGTTCCTGATCGCGCTGTTCTTGCTCGGTGTCGGCTGGAACTTTTTGTTTACCGGCAGCACCACCTTGTCGCTGCAAACCTACACCCCAGCCGAGAAAGACCGGGCCCAGGGGGCGCTCAATTTCTTTGTGTTTGCCGTCACGGCACTGAGCTCATTTGCCTCGGGCGTGCTGGTCACCACCCAGGGCTGGCAGCTGCTCAATGCGGGCTCGCTGATTCCCGTGGCCCTGACCGGCGCAGCCCTGGTCTGGCTCAAAACGCGGCCCCAAACCGCACCGCTCCAGCCCCTGTGAACCAGTTGCTATGATTCGCCTCTGACAGGGCTCATTCAGAGGCCCTGCTTTTTATTATTCAATTGGAGACATACCTCATGCAAAGAAGACACCTGATTGCCGGTGGCCTGGTGGCCGCCACCCTGCCCCAATGGGCGCTGGCGCAAGCGCTGGAAAAAACCAAGGTAACCCTGGCCGTCGGCGGCAAAAACCTGCTGTATTACCTGCCGCTGACCATCGCCGAGCAGCTGGGCTACTTCAAGGCCGAGGGGCTGGATGTGACCATTGTTGACTTTGCCGGTGGCTCCAAAGCCCTGCAAGCCGTGGTCGGCGGCAGTGCCGACGTGGTGTCGGGTGCGTTCGAGCACACCATCAACATGCAGTTCAAGGGCCAGAAAATGCGCGCCTTCGTACTGCAGGGCGCGGCGCCGCAAATTGTGCTGGGCATCAACCCCAAGACCATGCCCAATTTCAAGACGGTGGCTGACCTCAAGGGCAAAAAGGTGGGTGTGTCCGCGCCCGGCAGTTCGACCAACGTGATGCTTAATTTTGCACTGGCCAAAGTGGGCCTGAAGCCCGATGACGTCAGTGTCATCGGTGTGGGCACCGGCAACGGCGCGGTGGCCGCCATGCGCTCGGGGCAGATCGATGCCATGAGCAACCTTGACCCCGTCATCACGCTGCTGCAGCGCTCGGGCGACCTCAAAATTGCAACCGACACGCGCAACGTGGCTGAGTCCGAACGCGTGTTTGGCGGCCCCATGCCCGCTGGTTGCCTGTATGCACCGCAAACTTTCATCGACAAGAACCCCGCCACCACGCAGGCGCTGACCAATGCCATGGTGCGCGCGCTCAAGTGGATTCAAACTGCGGGCGCGGCCGACATCATCAAGGCCGTACCCGAGGGTTATTTGCTGGGCGACCGCGCGGTTTATATCGACGCTTTTCTGGCGGCCAAAGGGTCGCTGTCGCGCGACGGCATGATCCCTGACAAAGGCGCGCAAACGGCGTTTAACGCACTGGCCAGTGTGAACGCCAAATTGGGCGCTGCCAAGCTCGACCTGAAAGCGGTCTATACCAACGACTTTGTCAAAAAGGCCAATGCCAAATACCCCAGGGGTTGACATGACGGCAGCCTTGACGCTGCAGGACGTGGCCTGCACCTTTGTCAGCAAGGACCAACCCGGCCAACGTTACACGGCGGTGCGCGAGGTGAACCTGACGGTGGCGGCGGGCGAGTTTGTCAGCGTGGTTGGGCCCACTGGCTGCGGCAAAAGCACGCTGCTCAATGTGGGCGCCGGCCTGCTGTTGCCCAGCACTGGCTCGGTCACCGTGTTTGGCCAGCCGCTGATCGGCACAAACAAGCGAGCCGGCTACATGTTCCAGGCCGACAGCCTGATGCCCTGGCGCACCGCGCTGGCCAACGTGTCGGCCGGCTTGCAGTTTCACGGCGTGGCCGAGCGCGAAGCCGCTGCGCAAGCTGACGCGTGGCTGCGCCGTGTCGGGCTGGGCGGTTTTGGCGACCGCTACCCGCACCAGATGAGCGGCGGCATGCGCAAACGCGTGAGCCTGGCGCAAACCCTGGTGCTCGACCCCGACATTATTTTGATGGACGAGCCGTTCTCGGCGCTGGACATCCAGACCCGCCAGTTGATGGAAAACGAGTTGCTCGACATCTGGCAAGCCAAGAAAAAGGCGGTGCTGTTCATTACCCACGACCTTGACGAAGCCATAGCCATGAGTGACCGCGTGGTGGTGATGAGTGCCGGGCCAGGCAGCCGCCCGATTGGCGACTTTCCGATCGACATCGAGCGCCCGCGCGACGTGGCCGAGATCAAGACCACGCCGCGCTTTTTGCAGCTGCATCGGGCCATCTGGGAGGTGCTGCGCGAAGAGGTGCTCAAGGGGTACCAGCAACAGTTGAAAGCGGCCTGATGAATTGTCATTGCGAACGCAGTGACGCAATCCATGCCCCCCCCGACTGCATGGACTGCCGCGCTGCGCTTTCCATGAACATCCCCGTCATTGCGAGCGAAGTGACGCAATCCATGACCCCGGAAGTCATGGATCGCCACGCTTCGCTCGCGATGACGGAGTTTCTGTTCAAGGTACGTGTGCGGTATCGGGCCTGGTACGGAGGGCTCGCAGTGACGGCTTCCTTGTTCAAGGCCCGTGTGCGGTATCTGGCCGGATACGGACAGCTCGCGATGACGAAAGGTACTTATGTGGAAAATGATCAAGCCGCACGGCGGTAATTTGTGGCTTTGGCAAGTCAGCCTGCTGCTGGCGCTGCTTGGCTTCTGGCATGTGATGACCGTGCCTGGCCTGATCCCGCCGATGATGTTCGACAACGACAGCCAGGCGGCTTTTTTCTTTGGCGAACCGCTCAAGGTGGCCGAGCGCATCTGGGCCTGGTTTGTGACCGATGCCGACATCTACCAGCACCTGGGCGTGACGCTGGCCGAGACCATGATGGCCTTTGCCGTGGGCGCTGGCCTGGGTTTGGGGGGCGGCCTGTGGCTGGCGCTGGCACCCATGGCATCGGCCATTCTGGAGCCCTACATCAAGGCCATGAACGCCATGCCGCGCATTATTTTGGCGCCCATTTTTTCGGTCTGGTTTGGCTTGGGCATGGGCTCCAAGGTGGCACTGGGCGTGACGCTGGTGTTTTTCATCGTGTTTTTCAACGTTTACCAAGGCGTAAAAGAGGTGAGTCCGGTGGTGCTGGCCAATGCCCGAATGTTGGGTGCCGACCGGCAACAGTTGCTGCGCCACGTTTATTTGCCCAGCGCCACCAGTTGGGTCTTTAGCTCCTTGCACACCAGTGTCGGCCTGGCGTTTGTGGGTGCCGTGGTGGGTGAGTACCTGGGCTCCAGCCAAGGCGTAGGCTATTTGATATTGCAGGCCGAGGGCAGCTTTGACATCAACACCGTGATGGCCGGCATTGTGCTGCTGACCGCTTTTGCGCTGGTGCTCGACAGTGCGGTGGGCAAGGCCGAGAAATACCTGATGAAGTGGCAACCCAAATCGGGCGAGACCGAAAAGCTTTAGCTCCCCTGCAAAATCCGCTCGCTCTTCCAGTACACGTCATCTCCTGCCGTGCCGTCGGTGCGGTAGCGGTTGAGCACGCGGGCCAGCACAAACATCAAATCCGACAAGCGGTTGAGGTAATGCCGGGGCGTGTCTTTTAACGCTTCCTGGCCTTCCAGCGCCACCACGGCGCGCTCGGCGCGGCGCGCCACGGTGCGGCAGACATGGGCTAAAGAGGCGGCGCGTGTGCCGGCCGGCAAGATAAATTCCTGTAGCCGCGGCAGCGCCTCGTTGTACTGCGCCAGCGCGTTGTCCAGCACCAGCACCGCGTCGGTTTTGAGCAACTCATAGCCCGGAATCGACAGTTCGCCGCCCAAGTTGAAAAGCTGGTGCTGGATTTCGACCAGCAGGCTGCGCACATCGTCGGGCATGGCTTCGCACAGCAGCACGCCGATGTTGGAGTTGAGCTCATCGACGTCGCCCATGGCGTGCACGCGCAAGCTGTTTTTGGAGACGCGGGTGTTGTCGCCCAGGCCGGTGGTGCCGTTGTCCCCGGTGCGGGTAGCGATTTGTGTCAGTCGGTTGCCCATGGTCACTTTCTCAAAAATTCAGAAAAGATGCCGCTGTTGATGCGCTGTTGCCAGCCTTCATTGCGCATAATCGGCCATTATGACGGAGACAAACCATGAATGCCCCAAGCCCCCAATTGCACCCAAAAATCGATAACCATCCCGCGCCTGTCGCCCTGTTGCAAGCTTTGTCCGAGCGTTTCGGCGCGCAATATTCTGCCGCCCAGGTGGTGCGCGAACAGCACGGCCGCGACGAATCTGCCTTCAGCGTGCCGCCCCCCGCTGCCGTGGTGTTTGCCGAGCGCACGCAGGATGTGGCGGATGCTGTCAGGCTGGCCGCGCAGTTCAAGGTGCCGGTGATTGCGTTTGGTGTCGGCTCGTCACTGGAGGGCCATTTGCTGGCAGTGCAGGGCGGCATCAGCGTCGATGTGAGCCGCATGAACGCGGTGCTGGCCATCAACGCCGAAGACCTCACGGTGACGGTGCAGGCCGGTGTGACGCGCAAGCAGCTCAACGAGGCGGTCAAGTCCACCGGCCTGTTTTTTCCGGTCGATCCGGGCGCCGACGCCACGCTGGGTGGCATGGCGGCCACGCGTGCCAGCGGCACCAACGCAGTGCGCTACGGCACCATGCGCGAAAACGTGCTGGCGCTCGAAGTGGTTACCGCCAGCGGTGAGGTGATCCGCACCGGTACCCGCGCCAAAAAGTCGAGTGCCGGTTACGACCTGACGCGCCTCATGGTGGGCAGCGAGGGCACGCTGGGCGTGATCACCGAAGTCACGGTCAAACTCTTCCCGCTGCCTGAGGCGGTGATGGCCGCCACCTGCTCGTTTGACAGCCTGGCCGACGCGGTCAACACCACCATCCAGATCATCCAGATGGGCGTGCCAATTGCGCGCTGTGAGCTGCTCGATGCCAACACCATCCGCATGGTCAACAAGCACTCGAATTTGAGCCTGCATGAGGGGGCCATGCTGCTGATGGAATTCCACGGCTCGCCCGCCAGCGTACGAGAGCAAGTTGAAACCGTGCAGGCCATTGCCGCTGATTTTGGTGGTCAGACCTTTGAGTGGGCCAGCACGCCCGAGGCGCGCACCAAGCTCTGGACGGCGCGCCACAACGCTTACTTTGCCGGCATCCAGTCGCGCCCAGGCTGCAAGGCCATCACCACCGACACCTGCGTGCCGATCTCAAAGCTGGCCGACGCACTGCTGGACTCGGTGACCGAGGCACAGGCCAGCGGTATCCCGTACTTTCTGGTCGGCCATGTGGGTGACGGCAACTTTCACATGGGTTACCTGATCGATCCGGATTCAGCGCAAGAGCGCGCCACCGCCGAGCAGCTCAACAGCCAGCTGGTGCAGCGTGCCCTGAAACTGGGCGGCACCTGCACCGGGGAGCACGGCGTGGGCCTGCACAAGATGGACTTTCTGGTGCAGGAGGCAGGCGCCGGCGCCATTGCCATGATGCGCGCCATCAAGCAGGCGCTGGACCCCGACAACGTGATGAACCCGGGCAAAATCTTTAACCTAGATTCCTCAGTTGACCGCTTGAAAACTTCGATAAGGCATTGAACTGATT
>NZ_JACUUE010000116.1 GCF_014859475.1 Rhodoferax sp. | reverse complement strand
GACGTGCCCGAGGCCGTGATTGCCCGCTACCCGCGCATCGCGCGTGGCATTGCCGCACTGCGCGAGGCCGGTTTCGGCATTCTGGTCAAGGATGCCTCGCTGGGCGGCCAGTACCCGGTGATGAATGTGACGCTGCTGAACCCGCTCGACCAGGGTTGTTTTGCCAGCTTTGGTGCGCACCCGCGTTTTGAAGTGGCGCTGGAGCGTGCGCTCACCGAGCTGCTGCAGGGCCGCGCGCTCGATGCGCTGTCAGGCTTTCCGGTGCCTGGCTTCGACCTGGAAGAAGCCGCCAGCTCGACCAATATCGAGATTCATTTTGTGGATTCCAGCGGTGTCATTCACTGGAAGTTTCTGGGCGATGTGCCTGACTTCGAATTTGTCGATTGGAACTTCAGCAGCACCACGGCCGAAGACTACGCCTGGAGCCTGGCGCGCCTGCACCAGGACGGCCACGAAGTCTATGTGGCCGATTTCGAGCAGCTCGGCGTTTATGCCTGCCGCATTCTGGTGCCGGGCTTGTCCGAGATCTACCCGATTGACGACCTGGAGTTCGAGAACAACAGCATCGCCAACGATTTCCGTGAAGCCGTGCTGAACCTGCCCGACCTCGATGACGAAGAGTGCGCCGACCTGCTCGACACCCTGAACGAATCCGGCCTGGCCGACCACCGCCCGGTGGCGTGCCTGATTGGCCTGGCCGCCGATGCCGGCTCGTTCTGGAGCGACCTGCGCCTGGGCGAACTCAAGACCCTGCTGGCGCTGGCCGTAGGCGACGAAGCCGCCACGCTCGAAGGCTGCGAATGGATTCTGAACTTCGACCAGGTCAACCCGCAACGCAAACGGGTCTATGCCTGCATTCAGAATCTTATCAACCTTGCCGACATTGGTGACAGCGGCCCTTACCTCGACACCCTGGCGCTGCTGTATGGTGCCGGCCCGCTGGCGCAAGCGCACGCGCTCATCATGCAGGAAGACCGCTTCATGGGGCTGGGCGCCCCCGGCCTGGCGCTCGACGGCTGCGAAATGCACCACAAACTGCTGGCTGCTTACGACAAGATTCATGCCGCTGTTTGATGTTGTTGTGGGCGCGGCGCCTTGTGGGAGCGGCGCCCTCGCCGCGATTGCCTCCAACAGCCATCGGCCCGAGGGTGGGCCTCCCACAATTCACAACAGCCATCGGCCCGAGGGCGGGCCTCCCACAAATGCTGGGCCTCTCACAAAGGCAGGGGCTGAAATATGCTGATTCCCGACTGGCCGGCACCTGCCGGGGTGCACGCGATGTGCAGCACACGCACTGGCGGGGTGTCTGCTGCGCCCTTTGATAGCCTGAACCTCGGTGACCATGTGGGCGATGACCCTGCCCATGTGGCTGCCAATCGGGCGATTTTTCAGGAGGTGATTGGCGCAAAGCCGGTTTTTTTGAATCAGGTTCACGGCTCCCAGGTGGTGACTCTGGATGCCTCAACCCCCGACGGCACCGTGGCCGACGGCTGCCTGAGCGACCGACCGGGCCTGGCTTGCACCGTGATGGTGGCCGACTGCCTGCCAGTGCTGTTCGCTTCGGCCGATGGTCGCCGTGTGGCGGCGGCCCACGCCGGTTGGCGAGGTCTGGCGGGGCAGGGCGGCGTGGGCATTCTCGAGACGACCGTCGAGCGCGTGCGAACTAAAAACAGGCAGGTCAACGCCGGTCAGACCGTTGAGATCATCGCCTGGCTCGGGCCGTGCATTGGACCGACAGCTTTTGAAGTGGGTGAAGAGGTGCACGCGGCTTTCACCGCAAGCGATCCACTGGCGGGCGACTGTTTCACCCCCTTGGTTGCTGGCAAATGGCTGGCTGACCTGGCTGAACTTGCACGCTTACGGCTGCACGCCTTGGGTATCAGCCAGATTTATGGCAATGACAGCAGCGCTGCCTGGTGCACCGTAGGCAATGCCTCACGCTTTTTTTCTTACCGGCGCGACCGCGTCACCGGCCGCTTTTGCGCCAGCATCTGGCGTGAGGGCTGATGCCTCCTGCGCAGTCTGAAGTTCGGCGCTTTCCTTTGCCCTGATGGCACGCCTGCGGGCCGGTGTTCCCATCACATACAACACCAGTGCCAGCGGCAGCACACCATACAAAACAAAGGTGATGATGCCGCCCAGCAGCGTGCCGGTGCTGTGCGTGGCTTCGGCCACAGCCATGAGAATGGCCACATAAAGCCAGGCGATTGCGACGATGTACATGAAGGCGAAGTAATTTTTGAGGACAATTGAGGATGTCAGGTTTTCGAAGGCCTTGGCCAACGATACTAGCGCACTCGACAATTGACCAACTCAGATAGGGATACGCATGAAGGAAGACGTTCAAGAGCTTTGGCTCCAATCGGCCAAAAATTTTCAGCAAACCATGGTCGAGAGCATGACCAAGGCTTTTGAGTCGTTTCAGAACATTGATTTAGGCGAGGCCAGTGCCAAGCTGATGACTCCTGTTGTCCAGCACCCCAAAATCAAGTTTTCGCCAGAAAAACTGCAGGCGCTGCAACACCAGTACATGCGAGAGGCTGGTGATTTATGGGCCGACAGCGTTCAGGGCAAGCTGACCGTCACTGACCGACGCTTTGCCGACGCGGCCTGGGCAGAGAATTCGGTGGCCAATTTCACCGCCGCCGCTTACCTGCTCAACGCCAAGACGTTGATCCAATTGGCCGATGCGGTAGAGACCGATGCAAAAACCCGCGCCCGCATCCGCTTTGCCGTTGAACAAATCAACGCTGCCACCGCCCCCAGCAACTTCATGGCCCTGAACGCCGAGGCGCAACGAAAAGCGATTGAAACCCAGGGCAAGAGCATCGCCCAAGGGATTCAAAACATGCTGCACGACATTCAGCAGGGTCATGTGTCGATGACCGACGAGAGTGTTTTTGAAGTCGGCAAGAACGTGGCCACGACCGAAGGTGCCGTGGTCTTTGAGAACGAGTTGATTCAACTCATCGAATACAAGCCCCTGACCGAAAAAGTTCATGAAAAACCATTTTTGCTGGTCCCTCCCAGCATCAACAAGTTTTATATCCTTGATTTGCAGCCCGAGAACTCGCTGATCCGCTATGCCGTGGCCCAGGGCCATCGCACGTTCGTGGTGAGTTGGCGCAACCCCGATGCCTCGCTGGCCAAAGCTACTTGGGACGACTTCATTGAAAACGCGGTCATCAAGGCCATCAAGGTCACGCAAGAAATTACCGGTGCCAAAAGCATCAACGCGCTGGGCTTCTGCGTGGGCGGTACCATGCTTGGCACTGCGCTTGCCGTATTGGCGGCACGTGGTGAAAAGCCGGTGGCCAGTGCCACGTTCCTGACGGCCATGCTCGACTTTGCCGATACCGGCGTGCTCGACGTGTTCATTGACGAAGGCTTTGTCAAATACCGCGAGCAGGAAATGGGCAAGGGTGGCCTGATGAAGGGCAAAGACCTGGCCAGCACGTTCAGCTTTTTGCGTCCCAACGAACTGGTCTGGAACTATGTGGTGGGCAATTACCTCAAGGGCGAAAGCCCGCCGCCCTTCGACCTGTTGTACTGGAACAGCGACTCCACCAACCTGCCAGGCCCGTTTTACGCTTGGTACCTGCGCAATACCTATCTTGAAAACAACCTGACCAAGCCGGGCAAGGCCACAGTCTGTGGTGAAAAGATCGACTTGAGCCTGATCGACATCCCGGTTTACATCTACGGCTCGCGCGAAGACCATATCGTGCCGATTGGCGGCGCTTACGCCTCCACCCAATACCTGTCGGGCAAAAAACGCTTTGTCATGGGTGCCTCCGGCCACATTGCCGGCGTCATCAACCCACCCGCCAAAGGCAAGCGTAGCCACTGGATTCGCGAAGACGGCAAATTGCCCAAGACGGTTGACGAATGGCTGGGTGGCGCCACTGAACACAAGGGCAGTTGGTGGACCGACTGGTCCAACTGGCTGGCCGACCAGGCAGGCACAGAGATTGCCGCACCCAAGACCTATGGCAAGGGCAAATACAAGGTCATCGAGCCCGCTCCTGGCCGCTACGTCAAGGCCAAAGCATAATTAATCCGTTTTATTTTTTAACTCGACTTCAGGAGACAACATGGAAGATATCGTTATCGTTTCAGCAGCGCGTACCGCAGTGGGCAAATTTGGCGGCTCGCTCGCTAAAATTCGGGCCCCCGAGCTGGGTTCCACTGTCATCAAGGCCCTTTTGGCCAAAAGCGGTGTGTCAGCCGACCAGATCGGTGAAGTCATTCTGGGCAATGTGCTCACGGCTGGCTTGGGACAGAACCCGGCGCGTCAGGCCTTGCTGAGCAGCGGTATCCCCAAAGAGGCTCCGGCACTCACCGTCAATTGCGTCTGCGGCTCGGGCCTCAAGGCGGTGGCGCTGGCTTACCAGGCCGTCGCCACGGGCGACAGCGAAATCGTCATTGCCGGTGGTCAGGAAAACATGAGCGCTGCGCCGCATGTGCTGCCAAATTCGCGTGATGGCCAGCGCATGGGCGACTGGAAGATGGTTGACACCATGATCTATGACGGTCTGTGGGACATCTACAACAACTACCACATGGGCATTACCGCAGAAAACGTAGCGCGTACGTGTGGCATCAGCCGTGACATGCAAGATGCCATGGCATTGGCCAGTCAGCAAAAGGCCGCTGCCGCGCAGGATGCTGGCCGTTTCAAAGACGAAATCGTCGATGTGCTGATTCCACAGCGCAAGGGCGATCCGCTGGTGTTCAACGCCGACGAATTCCTCAACCGCAAGACCAACGCCGATGCGCTGGCGGGCTTGCGTCCGGCCTTTGACAAAACCGGTAGCGTGACCGCTGGCAATGCCTCCGGCATCAACGACGGTGCCGCCGCCGTGATGGTCATGACCGCCAAAAAAGCAGCGGCCCTTGGGCTGACACCGTTGGCGCGGATTGTCTCATTTGGCACCACCGGGCTGGACCCGGCGCAGATGGGGTTGGGTCCGGTGACCGCCTCGCGCAAGGCGCTGTCGCGCGCCGGTTGGAGTGTGGCTGATGTTGATTTGTTTGAATTGAACGAAGCCTTTGCTGCACAGGCTTGCGCCGTGAACCAAGAGCTTGGTGTGGATCCGACCAAAGTGAACGTGAACGGTGGTGCCATTGCCATCGGTCACCCGATTGGTGCGTCCGGCTGCCGTATTTTGGTGACCTTGCTGCACGAAATGCAGCGCCGCGATGCGAAAAAAGGCCTTGCCAGCCTGTGTATCGGTGGCGGTATGGGGATTGCCCTAGCCGTTGAACGCTGATTCGCCGTTCATAATCACAGCTCAACATTCTTAAGAGGAGAAGTTCATGAATCAAAAAGTAGCATACGTCACCGGTGGTATGGGTGGCATCGGAACCGCCATCTGCCAGCGCTTGAGCAAAGAAGGCTTCAAGGTCATTGCAGGTTGCGGCCCAACCCGTGATCACGCCAAGTGGTTGGCCGAACAGGCTGCGCTGGGTTTCACGTTTTACGCGTCGGCCGGCAACGTGGGCGACTGGGATTCCACCGTGGAAGCATTCTCCAAAGCCAAGGCAGAGCACGGCAACATCGACGTGCTGATCAACAACGCCGGTATCACCCGTGACCGCATGTTCGTCAAAATGTCGCGTGAAGACTGGGACGCGGTGATCGAAACCAACCTCAATTCCATGTTCAACGTGACCAAGCAAGTGGTTGGCGACATGGTTGAAAAGGGCTGGGGTCGCATCATCAACATCTCCAGCGTGAACGGTGTCAAGGGCCAGGCGGGTCAAACCAATTATTCGGCTGCCAAGGCAGGCATGCACGGTTTCAGCATGGCCCTGGCGCAAGAACTGGCCACCAAAGGCGTGACCGTCAACACCGTGAGCCCGGGCTACATCGGTACCGACATGGTCAAGGCGATCCGCCAGGAAGTGCTCGACAAGATCATTGCCACCGTACCGGTCAAGCGTTTGGGCGAGCCCTCTGAAATCGCGTCCATCATCGCCTGGCTGGCGTCGGAAGAAGGCGGCTACGCCACCGGCGCCGAGTTCTCGGTCAACGGTGGTTTGCACATGGGCTGAGGCGGGTGTGTTTTAGCGCCGGGCTGCGGCATTTTTTGGCTTCTTTCAGGTCTTCGCAAGCTTGCGGGGCCTGAAGATTGTCTCGTACACTAAAGCCTATGGCACGCTACAACACCCCTTTTGAAATCCACGTGCATGGCCAGGTGAGCCTGCGTGGTGATGTGAACTATGAGCATCTGCAAGATGCGCTCAAACCGCTCTGGAAATACGCCGGAGGTCGCTCGCTTGCCGATGCAGTAGTCAGTTTTTACGAAGACGAGCCCGGTATTCAGTTCGATGCCAAAGACCATGTACTGCAAATGTGCTGGACCGTCGAGGGCGACGACGACTTTCGCCAAGTGCTGGACGAAATGTGCATGAACCTCAACGATGTGGCCCTGACCGGTGCAGCCATCGAGGTGACCTTTTACGACACCGATTTCGAAGACGAGGACGAAGACACCGACCCCGAGGCCGAGTCGCGTGACGACTTCATCATGCTGTTTGTCGGCCCCGATCCGGCCGCCATCATGCAGGTGCAGCGCGACTTGCTGGTGCAAGACGTGATCAGCCTGATGGAGCGCCATTTTGATGGTGCCGAGCTCGGTGGCGTGGTGGCGGCGGTCGATCAGCTGTTCAGCCAGCGCTTCAACGACCTGGTCAATTCACTGCAACTGGGCAAGCCCCCCCGTGGCTCAGGCGGATTGGGCGGCATGGGCCACGGCAGCGGCGGCCGCAAGCCAAGGCATTTGCATTAATTTTCGGCCATTGTGGGGGCCTTTGCCTTTGTAGGAGGCCCGCCCTCGGGCCGATGGCTGTTGGGGTCAATCGCGGCGAGGGCGCCGCTCCCACAGGGGCATGGTGGCTGTTTAAATTTTGTGGGAGGCCCGCCCTCGGGCCGATGGTTTTCCGCAACCAATTTTGGACCTCCACATGCCAACAATGGCACCCAAACCCCACTCCAGTGACCTGCGCAAAGGCAGGGTGTCACTCTCCGGCCAGATTTATCACATCACCACGGTCACGACTGACCGGATGCCTGTCTTTGCGGAGTGGCGGTCGGCGCGCGTGTTGATCAACGCCCTGCGCGAGGCCCAAACACGCGGCGCGGCGACCACTTTGGCTTTTGTCGTGATGCCTGACCACCTGCATTGGTTATTGCAGCTGGAGGGCGATGCATCGTTGCCAAAAGTGGTGGGTTCGGTCAAGGCGGTGGCGGCGCACAAGTTGGGCCAGCAGATTTGGCAGGGCGGGTTTCATGACCATGCCTTGCGCCGTGACGACGATGTGATCGAGACCGCCAGGTACATCGTCGCCAACCCGCTGCGTGCGGGTTTGGTGGACCAGTTGGTCGATTATCCGCATTGGGATGCCGTCTGGCTGTAGTTTTGTAGGAGGCCCGCCCTCGGGCCGATGGCTGTCGGAAGTCAATCGCGGCGAGGGCGCCGCTCCCACAGGGTCATGATGGCTGTTTGAAATTTGTGGGAGGCCTGCCCTCGGGCCGATGGCTGTCGGAAGTCAATCGCGGCGAGGGCGCCGCTCCCACA
>NZ_JACUUE010000115.1 GCF_014859475.1 Rhodoferax sp. | reverse complement strand
CGGGTCAGCATGCCAAACGGCTGGTAGTGAGCGCCGTGGTTGCTGGTGGTGACCAGCCGGGTGTATTCGATCTGCTTGTCGCGCCACAACACGCTTAATGCCTGGCCGCGGCCGGGGAACAGTTGCTCGGCCAATTGCACCACGCTGTACACGTCAAACAGCGTGCCGTAGGCATCAAACAGCACGGCGCGCGGCTGAATGAAAACGGGCTTCGTTGTTTGCGCGAGCAAGGAGGGGAGCGAACTTGGCATATTTGTATTTTAAGGAATGCTGCCGACAGCAGTCTTTGACCTGCCAAGCAAGAGCTTTGACCAAAATGAAGGTAATGCTGCCCGCCCCAAGCTGGGAAATAATCAAGGCATTTCATTCACCTGTTTGAGCCGGGCCTTCTGATGTCATCCAACCGAACCAACCACCCCCTCCCCCTGACCGGCCTGCGCGTGGTCGAATTCACCCACATGGTCATGGGCCCCACCTGCGGCATGGTGCTGGCCGACATGGGCGCCGAGGTGATCAAGGTCGAACCCATTGAGGGCGACCGCACCCGGCATTTGCTCGGCGCCGGGGCCGGGTTTTTCCCGATGTTTAACCGTAACAAGAAAAGCATCGCCATCGACCTGCACAAGCCGCAAGGCGCTGCGGTTGCGCGCCAATTGGCCCTGAGTGCCGACGTGGTGCTGGAGAATTTCAAGCCCGACACCATGGCCAAATACGGGCTCGACTACACCAGCCTGTCAGCGCAAAACCCGAAGATCATTTATGTCAGCCACAAAGGTTTTTTGCCCGGCCCCTACGAGCACCGCACGGCGCTTGACGAAGTGGTGCAGATGATGGGCGGCCTGGCCTACATGACTGGGCGCCCTGGCGACCCGCTGCGCGCTGGTACCAGCGTCAACGACATCATGGGCGGCATGTTTGGCGCCATCGGCGCGCTGGGCGCGCTGATCCAGCGTGGCATCACCGGGCGCGGCCAGGAAGTGCAAAGCGCGCTGTTCGAAAACAACGTGTTTCTGGTCGGCCAGCACATGCTGCAGTACGCCATGACGGGCCAGCCCGCCGCGCCCATGCCGGCGCGCATTTCCCCCTGGGCGGTGTACGACGTGTTTACCGTGAAAGACGGCGAGCAGATTTTTATTTCGGCGGTGAGCGACGCGCAGTGGGCCACTTTTTGCGACGTGTTTGGCTTTGCTGACCTGAAATCGGACGCGCGTTATGCCAGCAACAACGACCGCGTGCGCGAGCGCCCCGCGCTGATGCCCATCCTGCGCGAGCGCCTGAGCCGTTACAGCGCCACAGAGCTGGGCCGCCTGATGGAAGCCAACAAGCTGCCCTACGCACCGATCCGCAAGCCCGAGGAGCTTTTTGACGACGAGCACCTGCTGGCCACCGGCGGCCTGGCCGACATCACCCTGCCCGACGGCACCCGCGCCGGGCAGACCAGCAAGGCCACGCTGTTTCCCTTCACCATGGACGGCCAGCGCCTGGGCGTGCGCCTGAGCCCGCCGACGCTGGGCGCGCATACCGATGAATTGTTGAAGGCGTTGGGGCTGGATACGGGCGCGGTGCAGGCGCTGCGCCAGGCGGGCGCCGTTGGCTGAATGATCAGACCGACAAAGGCATCGCCTGCTCCGCCAGGCTGGCATGTAACGCGGCACCCAAAGGCAGCACGTCGTCATTGAAGTCGTAGCGGTTGTTGTGCAGGTGGCAACTGCCCAGGCCGTTCTCTGCCCCTTGGCCGAGCCGCAGGTAGGCGCCGGGCTTCACAAGCAGCATGAACGAAAAATCTTCCGCACCCATGCTCGGCTCCAGGTCGCGCACCACGTTGGCGGCGCCGACCAGGCTGGTCGCCACATCGCCGGCAAAGCGGGCTTCCGGGGCCGTGTTGATGGTGGCCGGGTACATGCGCTCATAAGTCACTTTCGCCGTGGCGCCAAACGCCTGCGCCACCGCGCTGCACAATTCGTTGAGGCGACGCTCGATCAGCGCCTGCACCTCGGTCTTGAAGGTGCGCACCGTGCCGACCAGGGTGGCGCTGCCCGGCACCACGCTCATGGCATTCAAATCACCCGCCTGCATGGCACACAGACTGATCACGGCGCTGTCCACCGGCTTGACGTTACGCGACACAATGCTTTGCACCGCTGTGATGATGTGCCCGGCCACCAGCACCGGATCGACCGTCTGGTAGGGGTGCGCGCCGTGGCCGCCCTTGCCGGTAATTTCAATCTTGATGCGGTCTGCCGCGGCCATCATCGGCCCGGCATTGAGCCCGATGGTGCCTGGGCGCATGGCGGGCCAGTTGTGCATGCCAAACACGGATTGAACCGGAAAGCGCTCAAACAGGCCGTCGTCGATCATGGCCTGGGCACCGGCATAGCCTTCTTCGCCGGGCTGGAAAATCAGCACGGCGGTGCCGTCAAAATTGCGCGTCTCGGCCAGGTAGCGCGCCGCGCCCACCAGCATCGCGGTGTGGCCGTCGTGGCCGCAGCCGTGCATCAGGCCGGGTTTGCCAGACTTCCAGGCAAAGTCGTTGTGTTCGGTCATGGGCAGCGCGTCCATGTCGGCGCGCAGGCCAATCATCTTGCCACTGCTGTTGCGTCGGCCCTGGATGGTGGCCACCAGGCCGGTCTTGCCGATGCCGGTGTGGATGGCGTCCACACCGCAGACTTTCAGCGCCTGCTCGACCCGGTGGGCCGTGTAAACCTCTTCAAAACCCAGCTCCGGGTGCGCATGCAGGTCGCGCCGCAAGGCGGTCAGCTCGGGGTGAAAAGCGGCAATGTGGGCAAAGGCGCGACTGTTACTGGTGTATTTCAAAGGACGCCCCCTTCAAGCCAAGGCATCACTCTGCAAACAGCCCACCACCAGCCTGATCCGCCGGTGGCGTCACACCCAAATGGCGGTAGGCGGCCAGCGTGGCAATACGACCGCGCGGCGTGCGCTGCAGATAACCTTGCTGGATCAGGTAGGGCTCGATCACGTCCTCGATGGTTTCGCGTTCTTCGCCAATGCTGGCGGCAATGTTGTCCAGCCCGACCGGGCCACCATCGAAGCGGTGGATCACGGCCTCCAACAACTTGCGGTCCATCAGATCGAAGCCTTGCGGATCGACGTCGAGCATGGCCAGCGCGCGGTTGGCAATGTCCAGGGTGATCTCGCCCACGCCCTTCACGTCGGCGTAGTCGCGCACCCGGCGCAGCAAGCGGTTGGCAATGCGCGGTGTGCCACGCGAACGCCGGGCAATCTCGAAACCGCCCTTTTCATCGGTGGGCACGTTTAGCAGCCCGGCGCTGCGCGTGACGATGAGGGCCAGTTCCTCGGGGGTGTAAAACTCCAGCCGCGCCACAATGCCAAAGCGGTCGCGCAGCGGGTTGGTCAGCATGCCGGCGCGGGTGGTGGCGCCCACCAGCGTGAAGGGCTGCAGGTCGAGCTTGATGGAGCGCGCCGCCGGGCCTTCACCAATCATGATGTCGATTTTGTAGTCTTCCAGTGCCGGGTACAAAATTTCTTCGACCACCGGACTCAGGCGGTGAATCTCGTCGATGAACAGCACATCGTTTTTTTCCAGATTGGTCAGCAGCGCGGCCAGGTCCTTGGGCTTTTCCAGCACCGGGCCACTGGTCTGGCGCAGGTTCACACCCAACTCGTGGGCAATGATATGGCTCAAGGTGGTTTTGCCCAGACCCGGCGGGCCGAACAGCAGCACATGGTCGAGCGCCTCCTCGCGCATCTTGGCGGCGCCGATGAAAATCTCGAGTTGTTCGCGCGCCTTGGCCTGGCCCACGTACTCCTGCATCAGCTTGGGCCGCAGCGCGCGCTCGATCGCCTCCTCGTTGGGCGAGGCGGGCGCGTTGGACACCACCCGTTTGGGCGGCGCCGGGGCAAAGTCATCGGTTTGAATACTCACAGGGTGCTCAATTCAGCGGCAAAAACAGTCACTATATCGCCAGCCGCGTTGCCAGCCACTGGCTCAAAGAACTGGCGGGATCTTCAAAGCCATGGATGCCACGGTAATGGTCGGCGCCAGGCAACGCGCTGAGCTCTGCGATATTGCCCGCAGCCTGCCAGGCGGCGTGGAAGCTGCTGGCCTGGCGCGCAAATTCCGGCGTTTCTTCGCTGCCCCAGTTCAGCCAGACCGGCGTTTTGCACGGCTGCACGCCAAACATCGGTGAATTGCGCCGGATGATGCCCTCATCGAGCTGGATCAAGGGCTGCAAATAGCTGTAGCGCAGCGGCGCAATGTCGTAGATGCCACTCACCAGCAGCGCCGCGGCAAGGGGGTCGGCGGGCAGGCCGTAGTCCAGCGCCCAGCGCGTTTGCAGGCACATGGCCGTCAGATGCGCGCCCGCCGAATGCCCGCCCAGCGCCAGCCGCGCCGGGTCGCCACCGTAGTCGCCAATGTGGCGATGCGTCCAGGCCACGGCAGCACGCACCTGGCGCGTGATTTCATCCAGGCTCACAACAGGGCACAGGGCGTAATTGACCACCACGGTGGTGATGCCCAGCGGCTGCAGGCCCAGCGCCACACAGCTGAATTCCTTGCTGGAGAACGCGCGCCAGTAACCGCCGTGAAGGAAAACAAACACCGGCGCATGGGGCACATCTGCCGGAAAGATGTCGAGCGTCTCGGCCAGCGTCGGGCCGTAAGGCACATCCGGCACGCAGTACAAGGTCTGCCTGGCCAGCGCCGACTGCGCCACATAGTGTTTGGCAGGCGCCATGGGGTCTGCCAGCTTGATGGCCGGGTTGTACTGCGCATCGATCTGCGCCTGCGTTGCAAATTCACGGTACAGCGTTGTCATGTGGCCAAGCTCAATAGGTGGGGAACTACACCCCAATATACCGCTGCCACAGGCCCGGCTCGCCCGCCAGCTGTTCAGAGTCGCCCTGCCACACCACCTGACCGCGCTCCAGAATGCTGTGGTGATGCGCCAGTTTAATCAGGCGCTGCACGTATTTGTCGATCACCAGAATGGTCTGCCCGCGGCCACTCAACTGGTGCAGGCATTGCCAGATGTCCTCGCGCACCAGCGGCGCCAGGCCCTCGGTGGCCTCGTCCAGAATCAGCAGATACGGGTTGGTCATGAGCGCGCGGCCAATCGCCAGCATTTGCTGCTCGCCGCCCGAGAGTTGGTTGCCCATGTGGCGCACACGCTCGGCCAGGCGCGGAAACAAATCAAACACCGACTCCAGCGTCCACGGGTCAGCGGATTCAT
This sequence comes from Rhodoferax sp., assembly GCF_014859475.1. GTDB lineage: Bacteria > Pseudomonadota > Gammaproteobacteria > Burkholderiales > Burkholderiaceae_C > Rhodoferax. The sequence goes on along the minus strand of NZ_JACUUE010000115.1, from coordinate 2,390 downwards.
TGCGGTTGGCAGCAAATGCCAGCAGGTTTTCACGCACCGACAGGTTCGGAAAAATCTGCCGCCCCTCGGGCACCAGCGCCAGCCCCATGCGGGCGATGCGGTCAGGCGTCAAATGCTCGATGCGCTCGCCACGAAAACGCACGCTCCCCTTAAGCGCCGGCGTCAGGCCCAGGATCGATCGCACCGTGGTGGTCTTGCCCATGCCGTTGCGCCCGAGCAGCGTGGCCACCTCGCCGGGCTGCACGACAAAACTCACGCCAAACAGCACCTGGCTGGCGCCATAGGCCGTATCCAGGTTTTCGACTTCCAGCAGCGCGCTCATGCCGTGGCCTCTTCATCGTCGCCGAGGTAGGCCAGCCGCACCTCGGGGTGTTGGCGTATCTCCTCGGGTGTGCCGCAGGCAATGACCCGGCCGGCCACCAGCGTCGAGATGCGGTCAGCCAGCCTAAACACCGCATTCATGTCGTGCTCCACCAGCAGCAGCGTTGTCTCGCCGCGCAGGCTTTGCAGCAGGCTTAGCATGCGCTCGGACTCATCCGGCCCCATGCCGGCCATGGGCTCGTCGAGCAGCAGCAACTTGGGCCGGGTGGCCAGCGCCAGGCCGACCTCGAGCTGGCGCTGCTCACCGTGCGACAGGGCACCACCAAGCCGATGAACTTGCAAACCCAGACCAACCCGCTCGGCCACCTCAAAGGCCTGGGCGTAGCGTTCGGCATCACCACGCGCCGGCCGCCAGAAGTTCAGGCTGTGGCCGGCATGGGCCTGTACCGCCAGCGCCAGATTGTCGAGCACCGACAGGCGCTGGAAGATGCTGGTGATCTGGAACGAGCGCGCCAGGCCGTGAGCCACCCGTTGGTGCATCGGCATGCGGGTGATGTCCGTACCGTCAAACTGGATGCGCCCGGCGCTGGGGGCCAGCGCGCCCGAAATCAGCTGGATCAGGGTGGTTTTGCCGGCGCCGTTAGGGCCGATCAGCGCATGCATCTCACCCGTGCGCACATTCAGGCTGGCGTGGTCGGTGGCGCGCAAGCCCCCAAAAGACTTGACCAGCCCATCGACCTGCAGCAGGATGCTGTGGCTCATGGCGATTTCCTTTTGAAGCGCAGGCTCAGCAGACCGTTGGGTGCCAGCAGCACCACGGCCAACAGTACCGCGCCCAGGCCAAACTGCCAGTGGATGGTGTAACTGCTCAAAAGTTCTTCGAGCAGCAGAAACACCACGGCACCGACCAGGCCGCCGTACAAATGCCCGACCCCGCCCAAAATCACCATCACCATCAACATGCCCGACTCGCTCCACTGCATCATCGACGGGCTGACAAAACCGCCCTGATGCGCCAGCAGCGCGCCGGCCAAGCCAGCCAGCGCACCAGCCAGCACGAAGGCCAGCAACTTGAAGCGGTACACCGGAAAACCAATAGCGGCCATGCGTGTCTCGTTGTCGCGAATCGCCTGCAGCGCATGGCCAAAACGGGAGTTCAGCAGGCGCTGCACCAACAAAAACACCACCACGGCCAGCGCCAGCACCAGGTAGTAGAACGGGGCATCCTGGCTCAGGTCCGGGCCAAAGCCCAGGTCAAAGCGTCGCTCCAGCGACAGGCCATCGTCGCCACCATAGGTTTTCAGCGACACCATCAGGTAGTACAGCATTTGCGCAAAGGCCAGCGTGATCATGATGAAATAGACACCCCGGGTGCGCAGGCTGATGGCCCCGATCAGCAAGGCAAAAGCGCCCGCCGCCACACAGGCCAGCGACAGGGCCAGCCAGGCGGACGCAACACCGTGTTGCATCAAGATGCCCGCTGTATAAGCCCCCACGCCGACAAACGCCGCATGGCCAAAACTGACCATGCCGCCGAAACCCAGAATCAAGTTGAGGCTGGTGGCGGCCAGCGCAAAAATCAAGATGCGGCTGGCCACGCCCACATAAAACTCCTGGCCCCAGGCCTGTGCCAAGGTGGGCAGCGACACCAGAGCAATCAACAAAACCAGGCCGGTGCGCCAGCGCAAGGGGTGATCCAGCACGCCGGGCGGTAAACGCATGGGCGCGCGGGACACCGCTGCCGTGGGCGCAGCCGCTTTGGCGGCGTCCACCAGAGCAATGGGTTTGACTTCCGCGTCAGCCATGGGCCGGGAACAGCCCTTGCGGCTTGAAAAACAGCACCGCGGCCATCAGCACATAAATCAGGATGGCGGCAACCGCCGGGCCTGCATTGGCAGCTAGGTCCGGCCCCATGATGCGCTCAAAGACATACGGAATCATGGTGCGCCCGGCGGTGTCCACCACGCCCACCAGCAAGGCGCCCAGCAGCGCGCCGCGGATCGAGCCGATGCCGCCGATCACGATCACCACAAAGGCCAGAATCAAAATGCTCTCGCCCATGCCGACCT
>NZ_JACUUE010000347.1 GCF_014859475.1 Rhodoferax sp. | reverse complement strand
GATGCCGTGGGCTCGCACACGCTGGCCAATGCGCTGGCGCAAACACGTTACGGCGGCGTGGTAGCCGCCTGCGGCCTGGCGCAAGGCATGGACTTGCCGACCACGGTGATGCCGTTCATCTTGCGTGGTGTCACGCTGGCCGGGGTTGATTCGGTGATGGCACCGCTGGCCAAACGCCAGCGCGCCTGGCAGCGGCTGGCACTTGACCTTGACCCAGCTCTGCTGGAGACCATGGTGCAAGAGGTGCCGCTGGAAGCCGCCATTGCCAGCGCGCACGACCTGATGGATGGCAAGGTGCGTGGCCGGGTGGTGGTGAAGATTGCGGTTTAATCGCGCCATGCCCTGTCATTTACTTATGAAAGCCCGCCATGCTGCTTGACGCCGAACGCTCCCAACTCGTGCTGGTTGACTACCAGCCCCGCCTGATGCCTGCCATTTTTGAAGGGCCGCAGGTGCTGGCCAACGCCATGCGCCTGGCCCAAGCGGCCCAATTGATGCAGGTGCCGGTATGGGGCACCGAACAAAACCCGTCCAAACTCGGCGAAAACCCGCCCGAACTGCGCGCCCTGTGTCGGCGCATCCTCGCCAAAATGCAATTCAGCGCGGTCGAAGAAGGTCTGGGCGAGTGGCTGCGCCCGCCCGTCAAGGCACCTGCGGGCAACGCGCGCAGCTTGCCCAAGCACTTGCAAAAGCCGTCCAACACACCCACCGAGCGCAGCAGCATCGTGATTGCCGGCTGCGAGGCCCATGTGTGCCTGCTGCAGACTGCGCTGCATTTGCTCGAAGACGAGTTCGAGGTTTGGGTGGTGACTGACGCCTGCAGCTCGCGCACCGAGCGCAACCGTGACGCCGCCTTTGACCGCCTGGCCGGTGCCGGCGCCGAGCTGGTGACCACCGAAATGGTCGCCTTCGAGTGGCTGCGCAGCGCCGAGGTGCCGCAGTTCAAGGCAGTGCATGCCTTGATCAAGTAGCTTGACCTGGCCGCTCGAGTTGCTGCTGCGGAAAACGCGGCACGCGGGCGGCGATAATCTGCGCCTTGTTTAGGAGCGCGCGTGGATATTGTTTTGCTGATCAAGGCCGCCATCATGGGCGTGGTGGAAGGGCTGACCGAGTTTTTGCCCATTTCGAGTACCGGGCATCTGATTCTGGCCGGCGCCCTGCTGGGCTTTGATGACGACAAGGCCAAGGTGTTCGACATCGCCATTCAGACCGGCGCCATCTTTGCCGTGATCCTGGTCTATTGGCAAAAAATACACGACACCGTGCTGGCCCTGCCCACCGAAAAACAGGCGCAGCGCTTTGCCCTCAATGTGCTGATCGCCTTCGTGCCGGCGGTGATTTTGGG
>NZ_JACUUE010000114.1 GCF_014859475.1 Rhodoferax sp. | reverse complement strand
CTGATGACTAGGGCGTTCAATTCGGTGCCGTCTGGCACTATGACGAACCGTGGCTCAACGCCTGCCTGCAAGCAGGCGCGGTATCGGTGGCGACCGTCAATGATGCTGTCTCCCATGACGTGAATGGGCTCGCGTAAGCCGTTGACCGCAATGTCGGCCACCAACGCGTCGAACTCAGCCTCGGGCATGCCCGGAAAGAGCTCACTGACCGGGTGAAATTGCAGCCCCTGCATCACAATGCCTCCTCATCAATGCTCAAGGTGAATGACGGTTTGCCAGCTTCGACGGTGCGCGCGCCGGCAAACTGCTGCTGTAACGCCGGTGGCCAGTTCGTGTAGCGGGATTCGGAAACTGACAACTTGATATCGATGTAGCTCTTGACTTGCTCGCCTGACGCCACGACGCGCTCGGCGATCTCGCCCAGTTGCTTTTGATCCCAGCTGATTTTTTTGGGGAGCTCAAACTTGATGCGCAGGGATCCGTCGCTGATGTGGGCAGTGCCAAAGTCGCGACCAGATTCCAGAAGCGCCGCTTTGGCCTGTTCTTCGTAGCACTGCTTCAAAGCCGCATCAAACTTGGTACGGGCTTGTTTGAGCCACACAATGGCTTTTTCCAGATTGACATCGACTTCAAGTTTTTGAGCGGGTGTCAGTTGGGCCAATTGGCTCACGGACATTTCGGCGATGTCGGCAGGAAAGATGGTGAGGTCAGTCATGGTCACAGCCCCCTTCATTGGTAAACCGAAGTGAAAGTGGAGTGGCGCGAGACGCGGCGCTCATAGGCTTCGATCTCAGAGATGAGATATGTGACCCGGGCACCCATCTTGCAAAAAATGGGTCCGAGTTTTTCTTGCCGCCAGCGGCGCAGAGTCTTGACTGAAAGACCCCAGCGCTGGGAGAGCTCGAGCTCGTTGATGGCGATGCGGGTGGCGACGTTCGGAAAAGGCCGGGTAACTTTCCGTCCAGACTGAACATTTGAGACAAGGTTTTTCACAGCGAGACTCCATTTGTTTAGGAGCCTCTATTCGAGTTCTCAGGGCCTTAGGCTCAGACGGGTTAGTTTTGGGTTTAGACAGACTTTGCCCGCGACTTTCCTGCCGTGGAACCAAGCTAAGTACATGATTCAAATAAGAAAACTTTTACTTTTCGGTTATTTCGTTTTTGGTTATTTCGTTTATACTCACTTCAATTTGAATTTCTCCCCCTATGAGGTGACCGATATGAATGCTCCTGCCACCCCCAAAACCCTGCCGTCGCAAGAGGACATCACGCTTGCTCGAGAGTCAGGGCGCGCCTTATCAACCGTGTTGCTAACCCGTGCCGAAACCCAGCAAATTGACTTTCATGACGAAAAAGGCGCAGTGCGCACTGTGCACATCCCTACCTCGGCCCTGCGTCTGCTGGTGGAGGTTTTGACAGAAATCGGACAAGGCAATGCGGTGTCCATCATTCCAATCCACGCCGAATTGACCACGCAGGAAGCCGCTGACGTACTCAATGTTTCACGACCGTTCCTGGTTCAGATGCTTGAGAAAGGTGAGATGCCTTTCCACAAAATCGGCACCCATCGCCGGGTGCGCTACCAAGACGTGATTGAGTACAAAAAACGCATTGACACCGAGCGCCGTAAAACCTTGGATGAGTTGGCTGCGGAGGCACAAGAACTCGAAATGGGGTATTAACGCCTATGAGTTCGCACTTCACAGTTGTTTACGACGCATGCGTGCTCTACCCAGCGCCGCTGCGCGATTTGCTGATGCATCTGGCGCTCTCCGATCTTTTTCGGGCTCGCTGGAGCAACATGATTCACGACGAGTGGATACGTAATGTTCATGCGAATCGGCCTGATCTCAGCCGTGATCGCCTGGAGCGAACACGGAATCGAATGAATCATTCTGTGCGCGACTGCGTGGTCAGTGATTTCGAGTACATGATTTCGTCCATCAGCCTGCCTGATCCGCACGACCGCCATGTAGTCGCCGCCGCCATTCATTGCGGAGCGAGCCTGATCGTCACATTCAACCTGAAAGATTTCCCGGACAGTGCGCTCAAGCCCTACAGCCTTGCCGCGCAGCACCCCGACGACTTCATCGTGGATCTTCTGGATCTGCACCCTGCCGGTGTGCTGGAGGCTGCGGCCAGTCACCGACGGTCTTTGAAATCACCACCCAAAACGGCAGACGAATACCTGGACACCTTGCTAGCGCAGGGTTTAACTCAAACAGTGGCGGTGATGCGCCAATGGACTGTGGCCATGTAAGACGGCCGAAGGGAAAAATCATGGGCAAAAAGACCCTCACAAACGCACACTGCTTACTTGATCTGATTGAGAAGGCGCCGATATCGATCCTTAAGACATTCAGCTGTCTTACTGAATGCCAAGCACTGGTCAGAGGTTTCGACTGGTCTCAAAACGAGAACGATTTGTGCACCAACTTGCTGGAACACATCAAGAATTTACGCAAGGAACATCGGGATTCGGCCGAGCGCGAGGCGTTGCGGGTCATGCGTTTGACCTCGCCACGCGGCGCAGCGATTCTCTCTACTGTTGCTGACCAACTGCACGATTCTGACCTTCAGGGTGAATTCTTGGGTCAGGAAGGTGGGGAAATGGGGCGTGCTATCTGGATGCGCACCCACTCTGACGACACCGCACGACTGTTTGATGTAGCCGAGACCATTTTGAACACAGGCGACATTCGCGGTAACAAGCGTTTGTATGATGCTTTTGACGTTCCATGCGACGATGAGCCGCCACCGTTCATTTGGAATGACACCGTCAAGAAGGAACTGGAAACGCAGCTGACCAAGGTGATGCGATTAGCCGAGCCATGCGAACTGGTCTACGTCCCGATGCTCGATCCAGACAAAAATGGCACCAGCAAGACAATACATTTTTTGGTGGTGCGTTTTGCTGGTGATCAGGTTTCTGCCATTCAAATGGTGAACCGCAAGCGCAAGAGCTTTTTCTATTTCCCTGCACGCGATGCCACACTGGTTTACTCAGCAGATCGCAGGGTGGTTGAAGTCTATGCACACACCTTGTCCACCAGAGCGCCGTTGGCGGATGTTCTGTCAAAACACGGCTTCAAAATACCGTTATCGAACCGTCCGCTGAATCGTTCGCGTTACGACTTATCTCCGTTTGCACAGCCACTGAAAGATGTCAAGCCACAGATTGACGGAGCCAAGGTCGAACGCCTTTATCTGACCGAGGCCAAAGCCTTACTTCACCACGCCACCGATGCAGTCACCTTGCATATCGACAGCGGTGTCGACCTGCAAGATGTCATCGGCGGCCGCTGGAACGGTCATCCCTTCTCAGAACCCGGCGCCATTCTTGGTGTAACTCTGGTAGCTGACCTGGTACTGGAAGGCGAAAAGGTCGAAACGCCACTGTCGATCATGTTGGCGGAGCCCGGGCGATGCAGTTTGCAGGGCGAACGCGATCCCCGCATGCGTCGGATTGGCACTCAATTACTCGAAACTTTGGGTGCGCTCAAACCCTTGCATCCAGGCTCGGGAATAGACGATCCCACGTTTATCAAAGAGGTCGCGCGCCTGCTGGAATATGCAATCAGTCCGATGGACGGTTTTGCCCTGGCGCATCTGGACATCAACATTGACCGATTCGCAGATGAGGGGATTCTCATTGAGGCAGACCGCATCACGGAAAAAGTCGTGGACTGTGCCGATGGCGAGCGCTTTACGGTCAAGCTGGAACGCTGCGTTGACCCCAGCCAAGTTCAATATCGCGACCCAATCAGTGGGCATGACATCATCCTGCCAGCCAAACATGCACGCCGCTGGAAAGTTGACTTTAACTGGTTGCGAGAGGAAATCATTACCGCGCTGGGAACTTCCTTGCGTGGGTTGCGCGGCAAGGGTTTGGATGATGAGCCAGTATTCCTCGGTGAAATTGATATCGACGGACACCTTGTTGCACTCTACTTTGCCACCAAAATGTCCAACGAGCGGCAGTACGCCAGGGTGGATGCGGCACTACGGTTGCGGCCGCGAACCGTGCCTGGAATCGTTTTGACCACAGCGGCCATCCCTTTTGCGTTTGCGGGAACGAATGTCATCGTCGCCATCGAAGATGTGCTGGCCGTGGGTAAATCTGCCACTGTCATTGACGATGCACGACTCAAGGTCGCATATCGTCATGGCCAGTTGGCGGCGATGGGTGGCACCAGCATCCAACTGAAGGTATCGTCAGACGGCCAGTCAGCAGTATTGCATCTCCCCGGAAAAGCACCATGGCGCGTTACAGGTGCTGGGAAAATCAAGGTTTTACAACGGCTGGTCGATGCATTTGCCACCGAGACACCACACGTGAATACCAAGATATTAATGGCGGACACAAGCTGCGAATCGCCAACGAACCTTTTTTCGAAAACATCACCATGGCGAGACTACTTGGTAAAAGTTAAAGGTGCACGCGCATGGCAGTTGAACCTGCCGATGTCCGATGAACCCGTTGATGACGACGAAACCAAGGTCGCAACTCAATTGGAAGAATTGGCGACCTGATTCACGGGCTGGCTGGCAAACGCGTCGATCATCAAAAAAGGGCTCCGATTGCTCGGCGTTGCCCTACCTTACCCATCATCTTGGAGGATTTGATTCATGATTTGTGGGTCTTTCAAATGCCCTTTGCAAACCATGAAACCCATCAAACTCATTCCCCCCGAACAGATGTCAGCGCGCCAGCGAGCGGCCGAGATCACATCCATCCTGGCTGCTGCCATTATGCGCACTTACACCAGTGGTCAGGACGCGACAGATGAAAATGAAAGACAAGTTGGACTTGGCTTTTCTGGTCACCAGCGCGTTCATACGAACCCCTATCAATAAAGGAGTTCCACATGAACCAAACTACCCAGTCAGTATCAGCCCAAGTGGCTGCACTGTCGAGCCTGCCAATGCCAGACCTGTGGGCGCTATGGGATCGATTTTTCAAACGCCGCCCGGATAACCCAAACCGCAACTACGTTGAGTCACGTGTGGCCTACAAACTTCAGGAACAGGCTTTTGGTGGCTTGAGCGCAGAGACGCAGCGACGACTGATCAACATCGGCATGCGCCACTCCAAGATCAAAGGTAGGCAGAGTGCCCGCGACATCGAACTGGCACCTGGCACGGTCTTGATACGCGAATGGGGCGAGCGTGACCACAAAGTGACTGTCACCGCCGAGGGCACCTTTGAATACGAGGGCAAGTATTTCAAGAGCCTGTCAGCGGTGGCGAGGCACATCTCCGGCACGCCATGGTCAGGGCCGCTGTTTTTTGGCCTCAAAACCAACCGCAAAGAGGCAGCATGAACGCGAGTAGCCAAATTGCATCGCCCAAGCCGCGTAAACGTTGCGCCGTGTACTGCCGCGTCTCAAGTGACGAGCGACTGGAGCAGGAATTCAACTCCATCGACGCCCAAAAAGAGGCTGGTCAATCCTATGTTGCAAGCCAACGCTCTGAGGGGTGGATTCCGGTGGCGGACGACTACGACGACCCCGGGTTTTCTGGAGGCAACATCGAGCGACCTGGACTCAAGCGCCTAATGGCCGACATTGAGCGCGGTCTGGTTGACATTGTGGTGGTTTACAAAATTGACCGATTAACCCGCAGCCTGGCCGACTTCTCCAAAATGGTCGAGGTGTTCGAGCGCCAGGGCGTGTCATTCGTGTCTGTCACCCAGCAGTTCAACACCACCACGTCCATGGGCCGCTTGATGCTCAACGTGCTGCTGTCGTTCGCACAGTTTGAGCGGGAAGTCACCGGCGAGCGGATCCGCGACAAAATTGCTGCCAGCAAACGCAAGGGACTGTGGATGGGTGGTGTTCCGCCCTTGGGCTACGACGTGGCCAACCGACTGCTAGTGGTCAACGCGACTGAAGCCGATCTGGTGCGTCGCATTTTTGGTGAAATGCTCACCATCGGGTCGCCGACACGCATCGCGCAGGGCTTGGCCAGTGAGGGCATCACGACCAAAGCCTGGACAACGCAAGACGGTCAGGTGCGCAGCGGCACCCAGATGGACCGGAAATACTTGTACAAGCTGCTGCGCAATCGCATCTATCTGGGCGAGTTGTCGCATAAGGGAAGTTGGTTTGCGGGTGCTCACGCACCAATCATTGACCACGGTCTGTGGGGGCAGGTGCATGAAGTGCTGGCGCGCGATCCGCATGTGAGGTCGGTGGACACACAAACTCGAGAGAGCACCGAGGCTCTTTTACGAGGTCTGCTGTTTGGCCCCAGTGGCGACCCGATGTACCCGACCTACGCAAGTAAAAACAAGCGCAAGTACCGCTATTACGTTTCCAAGGCTGAGATGCGGTTTGGTGCAGCTGGTAAAACGCACGAGCGCATTCCGGCCGCCGAGGTGGAAGCGGCAACGGTCAACCAGGTCAAAACGGTGCTGTCCAGCCCGGAAGCCATCACCGCCGTTTGCAAATCACTTGAACTACAAGGTGTCCAGATCAACGAGGATGAGATCGTGATGGGACTTCACCAGCTCGGGCAGGCCTGGGAACAGCTGTACCCGGCCGAGCGCATCCGGATCGTCAAATTGATGATTGAGAGGGTTGATCTGGTTGCGGGTGGACTAAAGGTGAAATGGCACGCCGTGGGCTGGAAGGAACTCATCAAGGAGTTTGCCGCGAAAGGCATTGGTGCTGAACTGGTGGAAATGGAGGCAGCATGAACGCTGACCTCGAATCGTTTGTGCCCCTCACCTATTCCCGACGTGGCATTCAGCGGCTGGCCACCACCAGCGCGGTGGCGCACGACACGACGTTTTTGGCGGGGCTGAGTCGAGCGTTTTACTGGAAGAGCCTGCTTGACACAGGAGCCATGAAAAGTGGTTCTGAGATCGCCAAGAATGAAGGCCTTCACCACTCGGTGGTCAACGAACTGCTGCGCCTGACACTGCTGGCTCCGGACATCATCACGCAGTTGATGTCCGGCAAACAACCACGGCGGCTGAGCTTGATGTGGTTTCAGCGCAACCGGCTTCCGGTGGACTGGCAGGCTCAGCGCACCATCATCGACGGCTTCAAATAGGAATCAACATGGCAAGAAAAGACAAGGGCATGGTGACTGGCGAGCCGGTAACGTACCAAATACCAGCGCCAGCAGGCGGTGTGCAGATGGAGACGTTCATTCCGTGGACGTTGGTCAAGCGAGGTGTCCGGCGGCAAGTGATCACGCCAATTGATGCGCCGGAGCATTTTCAAAGGGAAGCGGTCGTTGAGCGAATTGCGCGCAAAGAGGCAAAAGACAGCCCGTTGATCCGGGCGCTGGGGCTGGCGCACTACTGGCAGCGGTTACTGGACGATGGAAAGTACCGATCGCTCGCGGAAATCGCTGCTGCCGAAGGCATGGACCGAGGCCAGGTAAGTCGGACGGCACAGTTGACTCGGTTAGCACCGAAAGTTATTCAATCCTGTCTGTCCGATATTCGTGGCGGGCCGAAATTGGAGACACTTGCTCGGGCTTGTCATGCAGATACTTGGGCTGATCATTCGTCACTTGTCCCAAGTGAACCAGAAGGTCGTCAACAAACTTGATTCCTGACATTCAGGCTTATCAGGATTGATGTGAACCTCGGCAACACGGTTCCAATCGAGCGTGTGACCTGACCAGCGGTTGGGGTTTTCTGGCGTGCCACACAAGTTCGACACTTCCGGCACATAAGTAGTTGATTCCATTAGAAACGGACTTCAAAACGCAGACTAAAAAACGGGCTTAGTCAGG
>NZ_JACUUE010000005.1 GCF_014859475.1 Rhodoferax sp. | reverse complement strand
CCGAGCAGGAGGTGGATTTTTTGGGAGGTTTGGCTGCTGGAGTGCGATGTGCCGTCCAAAAAAAGCCCAGCGCTGGGCTGGGCAGTAACCCTTTCGGGCTCCGTTCAGGGAGGTAAAACGGAGGGACTTTTAGCCCGCTTTCAGTTACAAATTTGACTGGGTATAACCGTTCTGAGTCAGTACGGTTTCAATAAAAACCCCGGAAAGTCGATGATTTTCCGGGGTTTTTTATGGTCTATTGCGTTTTCTCATGTACTGGTGGGGGTATTCAAATATACTAGCCAGAGTATTTTTCAGGAAGCCTTATGCACAAGTCATCTTTATTGCGTTCCGTGGTTCGGTGCGGTCGGGTGGGCCGGTCGTTGCTTGCGCTCATGTCGCTGGCAGCGCTGTCGGTAGCGGCGCAAACGCCTGCCACAGTGAACGTGGCGGCCGTGCAGCTCAAGGCTGTGGGCAGCGGCTTTGAAATGGATGGCGTGGTGCAGCCAGTCAAGCAAAGCACGGTGTCGGCCCAGGCTTCAGGGCGGTTGGTCACGCTGGTGGTCAAGGCGGGCGATGTGGTACGGGCCGGGCAGTTGCTGGCCACCATTGACGACCGCGAAACGCAAACCGGGGTGCAGCTTAGCCGGGCCCAGGCAGCGCAGGCGCAGGCCGAGTTGCGCAACGCCCAAGCCAATTTTGATCGCACGCGCGAGCTGCTGGCGCAGGGGTTTGTCAGCCAGGCCGCCATGGACACGGCCGATGCCCAGCTCAAGTCTGCGCAAGCGGGCCGCGACCAGGCCAGTGCAGGCGAAAAGCAGTCCGGCTTGTCGCAGGGCTTCACGCGCGTGACGGCACCTTTCGATGCCTTTGTGTTGCAAACACTGGCCGAGGCCGGCGACCTGGCTTTTCCCGGCAAACCTTTGTTGACCTTGTATGCGCCCTTGCCGCTGCGGGCGGTGGTGCAGGTGCCGGTGTCGCGCTCAAGCCTGGTGCAGGGCAGCAGCGCCGTGGAGGTGCAGGTGCGCGCGGCCGATGGCTCGCCCCAATGGGTCCGACCCAGCCAGACCAGCCACCTGCCCACGGCAGACGCGGTGTCGCAAACCATTGAGTGGCGCCTTGAATTGCCTGCCAGCGCAAGCCGGGGCTTGTTGCCGGGCCAGCAGGTGCGGGTGCGCTTTGCCGCAGGCCAGTCGCAGCGCTTGCTCATTCCTGCCTCCGCTGTGTTGCGCCGGGGTGAGTTGACGGCGGTTTATGTGGTGTCTGGCCAGGGCTTTGCGCTCAAGGCGATTCGACTTGGCGCCGAGCACGGCGTGCAGGGCGTTGAGGTGTTGGCCGGTTTGACTGATGCCGACCAAGTGGCGCTGGAGCCGGTGCGCGCCGGGCTGGCGGGGGCCACGGCCGTTGTCAACCCGGGCAAGTGAGATCAGCATGTTGAACGAAAACCAAATGGGCATTTCCGGGCGCATGGCGCGCGCGTTCAAGCTCAACGCCATCACCCCTTTGCTGGCGCTGGTAGCGCTTTTGCTGGGCCTGTTTGCCGTGCTGGTGACGCCGCGCGAAGAAGAGCCGCAGATCAACGTCACCATGGCCGATGTGCTGATCCCGTTCCCCGGTGCCAGCAGCGTTGATGTGCACAACATGGTGGCGCGTCCGGCTGAACAGGTACTGAGTCAGATTGCCGGCATTGAGCACACCTACTCGGTGGCGCGGCCCGGCATGGCGGTTTTGACCGTTCAGTTCAAGGTGGGGGTGCCGCGCACTGAGGCGCTGGTGCGGCTGTATGACGTGCTCAATGCCAATCAGGACTGGTTGCCAAGCGAATTGGGCACGCTCACGCCCGTTGTCAAGCCCAAGGGCATTGACGATGTGCCGGTGATCGCGGTGACCTTGTGGAGCAAGGACGCGCTGCCCGCGGTTGACCTGGAGCGTGTCGCGAGCACGGTTGAGGTCGAATTGAAGCGGGTGCCTGGAACGCGCGAGGTAAAAACCATTGGCGGACCGCAGCGCGCGGTGCATGTCTGGCTCAATCCGGTGCGCCTGCGCGAGCGCGGTGTTGATGTGTTGTCGCTCAAGGCCTTGCTGGCCGCAGCCAATACCAGCATGCCGTCTGGCGCGGTGCTTGACCCGCAGGTGCCCGGTGGCCAGATGCTGAGCGTGGAAACGGGTGAGTTTTTGCGCTCGGAGCAGGATGTGGGCGATTTGGTGGTCGGCATCAGCCAGGGCAAACCGGTGTTTTTGCGCGAAGTGGCGCGCATCGAGACGGGTGCGCAGTTGCCGCAGCGCTATGTGTGGTTCACGCCGGGGGCGGATCAGGCCGTGGCGGCTGGCGGGGTCTATCCGGCCCTGACCCTGACGGTGACCAAAAAACCGGGCACCAACGCGGTCGATGTGGCACGCGCCGTGCGTGCGCGGGTGCAGGAGCTGGGCAACACCGTGATCCCCCACAACATGCAAACCACCATCACCCGGGACTATGGCGAGACGGCGGCAGAAAAAGCCAACAAGCTGATCCAGAAATTGGCCTTTGCCACCGGCTCGGTGATTTTGCTGGTGGGCTTTGCGCTGGGCCGGCGTGAGGCCGTGATTGTGGGTGCCGCCGTCATCCTGACGCTGATGGCGACCTTGTTTGCCTCCTGGGCCTGGGGCTTCACGCTGAACCGGGTGTCTTTGTTTGCACTTATTTTTTCCATTGGCATTCTGGTGGATGACGCGATTGTGGTGGTGGAAAACATCCACCGTCATCAAAACCTGTACCCGGAGCGCAGTCTGCGCGAGATCATTCCGGCCGCGGTGGATGAAGTGGGGGGCCCCACCATTCTGGCCACGCTGACGGTGATTGCCGCCTTGCTGCCGATGGCCTTTGTCAGCGGTCTGATGGGCCCTTACATGAGCCCGATCCCGATCAACGCCAGCCTGGGCATGGCCATCTCGCTGGTCATTGCCTTCACGGTCACGCCCTGGCTGGCGCTCAAAGTGATGCGTCAGCACGCGCCGGGTCATGGCGCTGCGGCCGCAGAGACTGGTCTCGGCCCTAAACTGCAGCGCCTTTTTGCCTGGGTGCTGACCCCGTTCCTGACCAGTGCCAAAAAGCGCTGGCTGCTGCTCGCGGGCATCTTGGTGGCATTGCTGCTGTCGGTGGGGCTGACCCTGGTGCAATGGGTGGTGCTCAAGATGCTGCCCTTTGACAACAAGAGCGAGTTCCAGGTGGTGGTCGAAATGCCGACCGGTACACCGCTGGAGAACACCGCCGCCGCGCTGCATGAGTTGGGGGCCTATCTGGCGCAGCAACCCGAGGTGCTGAACCTGCAAGCCTATGCCGGCACCGCCTCACCGATCACCTTCAACGGCCTGGTACGCCAGTATTACCTGCGCGCCGATGCCGAGCAGGGCGACGTGCAGGTGAATCTGGTGGACAAGCAGTTTCGCGATGACAAGAGCCATGCCATTGCCCAGCGGCTGCGTCCGGCGCTGGAGCAAATTGGCGCGCGCCACCATGCCCTGGTCAAGGTGGTCGAAGTGCCACCTGGGCCACCGGTGATGTCGCCCTTGGTGGCCGAGGTTTATGGCCCGGATGAGGCCGGGCGCCAGGCGCTGGCGCGCCGGGTGGCGCAGGCCTTTATGGCCACGCCCGACATTGTGGGGGTGGATACCTCGCTCAAAGACGACGCGCCGCGCGCTTACCTGCGGGTGCGCCGCCAGCGCGCCGAGTCGCTGGGCATTTCGGTGGCGATGGTGGCGCAAACGGCGGCCATGGCGCTCGGCGGGGTCGATGCCGCTTACCTGCATGATGGCCATACCAAATACCCGGTGCCGGTGCGCCTGCAATTGCCGCTGGCAGACCAGGTCGGGCTCGATGCCATTCTGGCCATGCCTTTGCGTGCTGCCAATGGCCAGATGGTGCCGCTGTCAGAGCTGGTGCAAGTGGAGCAGGGCGTGATCGACAAGCCCTTTTTCACCAAAGACCTGCAGGGTGTCAGCTACGTTTTTGGTGACATGGCCGGCAAGCTCGACTCACCTCTTTATGGCCTGTTTGCCATTCGCGACAAACTGCAGGTGGCAGCTTTGCCCGGTACCGGCGAATTGGGCGAGTACTGGATCAGCCAACCCAGCGACCCGTATCGCCAGTACGCGGTCAAGTGGGACGGCGAGTGGCAGATCACCTATGACACTTTCCGTGACATGGGCGCCGCCTATGGTGTCGGCCTGATCCTGATTTACCTGCTGGTGGTGGCGCAGTTCAGAAGCTACCTGACCCCGCTGGTGATCATGGCACCGATTCCGCTAACCATCATTGGCGTCATGCCCGGGCATGCCTTGCTGAATGCGCAGTTCACTGCGACGTCGATGATCGGCATGATTGCGCTGGCGGGCATCATTGTGCGCAACTCCATTTTGTTGGTGGACTTCATCGAGCTGCAGGTGGCGCAAGGCGTAGCGTTCAAGGACGCGGTGGTGCAGTCAGCCGCCGTGCGCGCCCAACCGATTGCCCTGACCGGACTGGCGGCCATGATTGGCGCCTTCTTTATTCTGGACGATCCGATTTTCAACGGCCTCGCCATTTCGCTGATTTTTGGCATTCTGGTGTCCACCCTGCTCACGCTGGTGGTGATTCCGGTGTTGTATTACGCGCTGTACTGGCGCCGTAACTACCAGGTGCCTGCTGCGCCACCGACGGCACCCGCCAATGTGCATGCAAGCTGATTTTTTAACTGTCCCTGAGGAGTTTTTACCATGACCGTACAACGTTATATTTTGGTTTTCGCCGGCCTGTTCATCATGATTTCACTGGCGCTGGGGGTGGAGGGCAGCCCGCTGTTTGTCAGCAAGTGGGCGTTGGCCTTCACGGCTTTTGTGGGTGCCAATTTGTTTCAATCTGGTTTCACCAATTTTTGCCCGCTGGGCATCATCCTGAAAAAACTGGGTGTGCCGGAACAGCAAATTGGCTGCCATTGACTCTCTGAAGGACCTTGCATGACTGCATTGACCAACGGAGCGGGGCGCACCGATGTTCTGAACCGACTGCGTCGGGCGGAGGGACAAATCCGGGGTGTGCAGCGCATGATCGAAGAGGGTGAGAGCTGCCTGAAGATCGCGCAGCAATTCTCTGCGGTGCGCAAAGCGCTCGACAGCACCTACATGCGCATGACCATTTGCTTCATGGAACAGGAGATGGATGAGCACCTGCGCCCCGACGTGTCACAAAAGGAGTCGCTGGCAGCCATGCTCAAGGACATGGAAACCCTGATGGCGCGCATGGGCTAACCGGTTAACCCGCGATGATGCCGCCTCCCAGGCAGACCTCGCCGTCGTACAGCACGGCCGACTGACCCGGCGTGACGGCCCATTGCGGCTCTGCAAACTTCAGGCTGAAAGCGTCTGCGCCGTTCACGCGCAGGTGGCAGGGCGCATCAAGCTGGCGGTAGCGAGTCTTGGCGGCCAGCGCCGTGGCATCCGGCGCCTGGCCCGCGACCCAGCTGGCATCTTGCGCTGTGAGTTCGTGCGACAACAGCCATGGGTGCTCGTGGCCCTGCACTACCCACAGCGTGTTGTGGCCCATGTCTTTGCGTGCCACAAACCAGGGTGCGTGGTCGCCGCCGCCGCGTGGCGCGCCTTTGGCTTTCAGGCCGCCAATGCCCAGTCCCTGGCGCTGGCCCAGGGTGTAAAAGCTCAAGCCGACATGCTCGCCAATGGTGTGACCCTTGTCGTTCTTGATCGGGCCGGGCTCCTTGGCAATGAAGCGATTCAAAAATTCTCGGAACGGCCGCTCGCCAATGAAACAGATGCCGGTCGAGTCCTTCTTTTTGGCATTGGGCAGGCCGATCTCCAGCGCGATGCGGCGCACCTCGGTTTTGAGCAACTCACCCACCGGAAACAGCGTGTTGGCCAGTTGCTTCTGGTTGAGCCGGTGCAAAAAATAGCTTTGGTCCTTGGCCGGGTCCAGGCCCTTGAGCAGCTCATGCTTTTTGGTGGCGGCATTGAAGCGCACGCGGGCGTAATGGCCGGTGGCAATCTTGTCGGCGCCCAGGCGCATGGCGTGGTCCAGGAACGCCTTGAACTTGATTTCGGCGTTGCACAAAATGTCGGGGTTGGGCGTGCGCCCGGCGCTGTATTCGCGCAGGAACTCGGCAAACACGCGGTCCTTGTACTCGGCGGCAAAATTGACGTGCTCGATCTCGATGCCGATCACATCAGCAACGGCAGCAGCATCCAGAAAATCCTGGCGCGATGAGCAGTAGTCATCGTCATCGTCGCCTTCCCAGTTTTTCATGAAGATGCCGATCACCTCATGGCCCTGCTGCTTGAGCAGCCAGGCGGTCACGGCGGAGTCCACACCGCCGCTCAAGCCCACCACCACGCGTTGGCGCAGCGCGCTCATGCGCCCCGGCCCGCGGTTGGCGCGCCGGACTCAAGCACGCCGGGGTCGGTGTGAAGCAAGGTGAGCGGGTAGCGCTGGCCTGCCAGATAGTCGTCCATGCATTTGACGATGAGCGGGCTGCGGTGGTGCTCAAAGCTGGCGCGAATCTCGTCCGGGCTCAACCACAGGGTGCGCACGATGCCGGTATCGAGGCTGCGCCCGGGTTGCACTGCGCCGAGCTTGCCGCAGAAGGCAAAGCGCAGGTAGGTGATGTCTTCGGCAGCATGTTGCGCACGCGCCGGGCGCTGAAAGCGCGACATATAGATACCGAGCAAATGCGTGGGGGTGAACAGGTGTGTGGTTTCCTCGAGCGCCTCGCGCGCGCAGGCGTTCACCAAGCTCTCGCTTTCATCCAGATGGCCGGCCGGGTTGTTCAGGCGCAGGCCCTCGGGGGTGTGCTCTTCGACCAGCAGGAACTTGCCGTTTTGCTCAATGATTGCCGCCACGGTGGCGCTGGGTTTCCATCGGATTTTCATGCCGGGATTATCGGCAAATTGCGCCATTGCCTGCCGCTGGCACCCATCCCAAAAGTTTGAGATGGATCAAATAGTGAATGCGTCGCCATTCCCAAAGTTGAAAAAACTGATGTAAGCTCGCGCGGTTAGTTCGGTTCTGCCCAAAATCACACGAGGAGACGCTTCATGCAAGCTGGTGCCACCACTCAAGGCTCATCGGATAAATCCGTCGTTTCACCGCCCCCATCATCGCCACCCACGCCGCAATGCATTGGTATTCCCTGCGAAGTTTTTCCAGGTGAAAAACGCGTTGCCACCGTGCCCGA
This sequence comes from Rhodoferax sp., assembly GCF_014859475.1. GTDB lineage: Bacteria > Pseudomonadota > Gammaproteobacteria > Burkholderiales > Burkholderiaceae_C > Rhodoferax. The sequence continues at coordinate 31,180 of NZ_JACUUE010000005.1, read as the reverse complement.
GGTGGTTGAAAAGCTGATCAAACTCGGTTTCAAGGTGGCCGTCGAATCGGGTGCGGGCGATTTGGCCAATTGCACCGACGAGGCGTATCGCGCCGCCGGTGCCGAAGTGGTTGACACCGCGGCAGCGCTTTGGGCCGCCGCCGACATCGTGTTCAAGGTGCGCGGCCCGACCCCCGAAGAAGTCGCGCTGATGCATGAAGGTCAGAACTTGATCAGTTTCATCTGGCCCGCACAAAACCCCGACCTGATGCAACTGCTGGCCGCCAAAAAGGTGACCGTGCTGGCCATCGACGCGCTGCCGCGCACGCTCAGCCGTGCCCAGAAGATGGATGCCCTGACCTCGCAGGCCGGGGTTGCCGGCTACCGCGCCGTCATTGAGGCCGCCAACGCTTTTGGTCGCTTCTTCAGCGGCCAGATCACGGCTGCGGGCAAGGTGCCGCCGGCCAAGGTTTTCATTGCCGGTGCCGGCGTGGCTGGCCTGGCTGCCATTGGCACCGCCGCCAGCCTGGGCGCCATCGTTCGCGCCAATGACACCCGTGCCGAAGTGGCTGACCAGGTGGTGTCGCTGGGTGGCGAATTCGTCAAGGTAGATTATGAGGAAGAAGGCTCGGGCGGCGGCGGCTACGCCAAGGTCATGAGCGAAGGCTTCCAGCAAGCCCAGCGCGTGATGTACGCCAAGCAGGCCAAGGATGTTGACATCATCATCACCACCGCGCTGATCCCCGGGCGACCGGCACCCAAGCTGATCACAGCCGAGATGGTGCAGAGCATGAAGCCCGGCAGCGTGATTGTTGACATGGCCGCCGAGCAGGGCGGCAACTGCGAGCTGACCGAGCCAGGCCAGGCGGTGGTCAAGCACGGCGTGACCATCGTCGGCTACACCGACCTGGTCTCGCGGCTGTCCAGGCAGTCGTCCACGCTGTACGGCACCAACTTGTTTCGCCTCACCGAGGAACTGTGCAAGACCAAGGACGGCATCGTCAATGTCAACATGGAAGACGACGCCATTCGTGGTCTCACGGTCATCAAGGAGGGCAGCATCACCTGGCCGCCACCGGCACCCAAAGTGGCGGCGGCACCGCCTGCGGCTGCCAAGCCGACAGCGGCTCCGGTGGCCAAAAAGGCGCACGGCCATGGCGAACCCAGCGCCCCCATGCCTGCGGGCAAACTGGTCATGATGTTCGCCGTGGTCGCCGTGCTGTTTTGGCTGATCGGCCACAGCGCGCCCAAGGAGTTCATGTCGCACTTCACAGTGTTCGTGCTGGCCTGCTTTGTCGGCTACATGGTGGTGTGGAACGTGAAACCCGCGCTGCACACGCCGCTGATGAGCGTGACCAACGCCATATCGAGCATCATCGCGATTGGCGCGCTGGTGCAAATCTCGCCCTTGATGGATGCGGCCGAGCGGCCCAACAGCCTGATCACCTGGATCGCGGCGGTGGCCATTGCCCTGACGGCCATCAATATGTTCGGCGGCTTCGCCGTCACCCAGCGCATGCTGGCCATGTTCCGCAAATAAGAAGAAGGAGCCACGCATGAATTCGAGTCTGGCCACAGTCGCCTACATCGGCGCGACCATTTTGTTCATTTTGAGCCTGGGCGGTTTGTCCAACCAGGAAAGTTCCCGCCGCGGCAACCTGTTCGGCATGATCGGCATGACGATTGCCGTGCTGGCCACGGTGTTCGGGCCGCAAGTCAACAGCGGTGGTTACGCCTGGATCATTGGCGCAATGGTCATCGGCGGCAGCATCGGCTTGTATCTGGCGCGCAGCGTGCAAATGACGCAAATGCCCGAGCTGGTCGCCTTCATGCACAGCATGGTCGGTCTGGCTGCGGTGCTGGTGGGCTTTGCCACTTTTGTTGACCCCACGGCCACGGAAGGGTTCGAGGGCTCGGCCCGCACCATTCATGAGCTTGAAATCTATATTGGCATCTTCATCGGTGCGGTCACCTTGTCGGGGTCGGTCATCGCTTTTGGCAAGCTCAGCGGGCGCATCAGCGGCAACCCGATGCTGCTGCCCGGGCGCCATTGGCTCAATCTTGCCGGCTTGCTGGTGGTGATTTATTTCGGCGGTGTCTTCATGGACGCCCACACGGTGGCAGACGGCATGATGCCGATCATCGTCATGACCGTGATCGCGCTGCTGTTCGGCATCCACATGGTGATGGCCATCGGCGGCGCTGACATGCCGGTGGTGGTGTCCATGCTCAACAGCTATTCGGGTTGGGCGGCAGCAGCCACTGGCTTCATGCTCAGCAACGACTTGCTGATTGTGGTCGGCGCGCTGGTGGGCTCCAGCGGTGCGATTCTGTCGTACATCATGTGCAACGCCATGAACCGCAGCTTCATCAGCGTGATTGCCGGTGGTTTTGGGACCACCAGTGCCAAGCCCGCAGCGGCTGCTGGCGGTGAGCAGCCCGCCGGTGAGGTCACCCCGATCAGCGCCAGCGAAACCGCCGAGCTGTTGCGTGATGCCAAGAGCGTGATCATTGTGCCGGGCTACGGCATGGCGGTGGCGCAGGCCCAGCACACGGTGTTCGAGATCACCAAGCATCTGCGCGACAAGGGCGTCAACGTGCGCTTTGGCATTCACCCGGTGGCTGGCCGTATGCCGGGCCACATGAACGTGTTGCTGGCCGAGGCCAAGGTGCCCTACGACATCGTGTTCGAAATGGACGAACTCAATGACGACTTTCCGGCCACTGATGTGACCATGGTGATTGGCGCCAACGACATCGTCAACCCGAGTGCCCAGGACGATCCCAACAGCCCGATCGCCGGTATGCCGGTGCTTGAGGTCTGGAAGTCCAAGACCAGCATCGTCATGAAGCGCAGCATGGCCAGCGGCTACGCCGGCGTGGACAACCCGCTGTTCTACAAGGACAACAACCGCATGCTGTTTGGCGATGCCAAGAAGATGCTCGACGAGGTGCTGACGGCTTTGAGAACCTGATCTTTCAGGCTTCTGGAGGTGCAAGTCCTCCCGCAAGCTGATCTCAGCGAACGAAGCGAATCGCAACCGCACGAGGGTGACCAAGTGTGGGAAGGAAGCGTGGAGCGTAAATCACTTGTCTGTGGACAAGAATCGCATAGAAGGTGCTGCCAAGCAGGGCGATCGGGCAGTAAAGCGTAACTATTGGGATGCGTAGGCAACCGCGTCAGCACATCGGTCAAATACGTCAGCGGCTCGATGCCATTGATCTTGGCCGTCTGAATCAGACTCATGATGTCGGCGGCGCGCGCACCTGCGGCCAGGCTACCACTGAAGAGCCAATTCTTGCCCACAGCCCAGCGCCTGACCGGTGGCGCTGCATTGGCATTCTGATCGAGCGCACGCACGGGTGGGGCATGCTGCAAGAAATCCCTGGCATGTTGACCATTGCGCCCCTGCTTGGCGTGGTGCACCATGGCTGCAACGTCTTCATGCACGCCACTGGCATAGGCTCAGATGTAGCCGCGCTTCCCCCCCCCAGGATGGTGATCGGCGACTCATCGGCGAGCAGTACCTGGCATTGCAAAAGATAACTGCACGCTACGCGGGATACGTCCCGGGCAGCAAAATCCCCTTGTCCACCGTGTCGATGTGGGTGCGCCCGCAAAAGGCCATGGTCAGGTCGAGCTCCTTGTGGATGATCTCCAGCGCGCGGGTCACACCGGCCTCGCCCATCGCTCCCAGACCATACAAAAAGGCGCGGCCAATGTAGCTGCCGCGTGCACCCAGGGCGCGGGCTTTCAGCACGTCTTGCCCGCTGCGAATACCGCCGTCCATGTGCACTTCAATCTGGCTGCCCACGGCATCGACGATGGCGGGCAGGGCGCTGATGGAACTGGGCGCACCGTCCAACTGGCGGCCACCGTGGTTGCTGACCACCAGCGCATCAGCGCCTGATGCCACTGCCAGTCGGGCGTCTTCGGCGTCCTGAATGCCTTTGAGGATGAGCTTACCACCCCAGCGCTTTTTGATCCATTCCACGTCGCCCCAGTTGAGCGCCGGGTCGAACTGCTTGGCAGTCCATTCGCTCAGCGTGCCCATGGTCTCGATGCCCTTGACGTGGCCGACGATGTTGCCAAAGCCGCGTCGCTGCGTGCCCAGCATGCCCAGTCCCCAGCGCGGCTTGGTCATCATGTTGAGCATGTTGCGCACGGTGAGTTTGGGTGGCGCCGACAGGCCGTTGCGGATGTCGTTGTGGCGCTGGCCGATGATCTGCAGGTCGAGCGTGAGCATCAGCGCCGAGCAGTTGGCGGCACGCGCGCGGTCAATCAGGCGCTCAATAAAGTCGCGGTCTTTCATGACGTAGAGCTGGAACCAGAATGGATGGCCTCCCGTTTCCTTTGCCACGTCTTCAATCGAGCAAATGCTCATGGTGGACAGTGTGAACGGGATGCCAAATTTTTTGGCGGCGTTGGCAGCCTTGATCTCGCCGTCGGCGCACTGCATGCCGGTCAGACCGACGGGTGCCATGGCCACCGGCATGGCAACCCTTTGTCCGATCATGGTGCTGGCGGTGCTGCGGTTTTCCATGTTGATGGCGACGCGCTGGCGCAGCTTGATTTTCTGGAAATCGTCGCTGTTGGCGCGGTAGGTCGATTCGGTCCACGAACCCGAATCGGCGTATTGGTAAAACATGCGCGGCACACGTTTTTGGGCAAGAAGGCGCAGGTCTTCGATGTTGGTGATGATGGGCATAACAGGGGTCCTTTCAGGCTGCGTCATCTTAAGATGTCCGGGCGAACAGTTGCCTGAAAACTGTAGTACCTCGCATGAAAGAAATTCTCGCGGGACATTAACCGCCTGGCCAAGCAGGCCATGGTCATGCTGACAACAGTGTCTTCAAGGGCTCGTTTACACTTTAAGTCGCCCGGGGTGTGCTGTCATGGCACTGAGATGGTCGTCCGAACCCGCGAACTTGATCCGGTTGATACCGGCGTAAGAAGTGCCAAGCCTTGTGTCATTGCACCCTGACACCTTGCGCTTGATCTTGTCGATGTTTGCGGCTTGGTTGGCCAGACTCCCGCGCTGTTTTTCAACATCACAGGAGACCAAAGCCATGAATGCCCCCGACAAATTTTCAGAACTGTTGCGCCTCACGCGTGCGCCCTTGCCGGCATCCACCAAGATCTACATCCCCGGTAGCCAGGCCGACATCCAGGTGCCGATGCGTGAAATCATGCAAAGCAACGGCGAAGCCATCACGGTCTATGACACCTCCGGCCCCTACACCGACCCCAATGCCCACATCGACGTGCGCCAAGGTCTGCCCCATGTGCGCAGCCCGTGGATCGCGGCCCGTGGCGATACCGAGTCTTACACCGGCCGTACACCTTACGCCCTCGACGATGGCCTGAAAAACGGCGAGTCCGAAGCACTGGCCGCTCTGCGCGCTCAGGCCAGAGGGCTGCAACGCACGCCACGCCGCGCCAAGGCGGGCGCCAATGTGTCGCAAATGCACTATGCGCGCCGCGGCATCATCACCCCCGAGATGGAATATGTGGCCATTCGCGAGAATCAGAAGCAGGCCTGGATGGATCAGTACCAGACCAACACTGAGCGCGAGGCGCGACTGGCCGGCAACAGTTTTGGCGCCAGCATCCCCCGCGTCATGACGCCCGAGTTTGTGCGCGACGAGGTGGCCCGTGGCCGCGCCATCATCCCGGCCAACATCAACCACCCCGAGATTGAGCCGATGGCGATTGGCCGCAACTTTCTGGTCAAGATCAACGCCAACATCGGCAACTCGGCCGTCACGTCGAGCATCGAGGAAGAGGTTGAAAAACTGGTCTGGTCGATCCGCTGGGGCGCAGACACGGTGATGGACCTGTCCACCGGGCGCAACATCCACACCACACGCGACTGGATCTTGCGCAACTCGCCGGTGCCCATCGGCACGGTTCCCATCTATCAGGCGCTGGAAAAAGTGGGCGGCGTGGCCGAAGACCTGACCTGGGAAATCTTCCGCGACACCCTCATCGAGCAAGCCGAGCAGGGCGTGGACTACTTCACCGTGCACGCCGGCGTGCGGCTGGCGTTCATTCACCTGACAGCGCAGCGCGTGACCGGCATTGTGTCGCGCGGCGGCTCGATCATGGCCAAGTGGTGCATAGCCCACCACAAGGAAAACTTCATCTACAGCCACTTTGATGAAATGACAGAAATCCTCAAAGCCTATGACGTGAGTTACTCGCTGGGCGACGGCTTGCGCCCCGGCTCAGGCGCGGATGCCAACGACGAAGCCCAGTTTGCCGAGCTGCGCACCTTGGGTGAACTCACGCAAAAAGCCTGGCAGCAGGACGTGCAGGTCATGATCGAAGGCCCCGGCCACGTGCCCATGCACATGGTGCAGGCCAACATGACCGAGCAGCTCAAACACTGCCACGAGGCGCCTTTCTACACCCTCGGCCCGCTGACCACCGACATCGCGCCCGGTTACGACCACATCACCAGCGGCATTGGTGCGGCCATGATCGGCTGGTTTGGTACTGCCATGCTGTGTTACGTGACACCCAAGGAACACCTGGGCCTGCCCGACCGCGACGACGTGAAAGTCGGCATCATCACCTACAAGATTGCCGCCCATGTGGCCGACGTGGCCAAGGGCCACCCGGGCGTGCGTGCGCGGGATGATGCGCTGTCCAAAGCGCGTTTCGAGTTCCGCTGGATGGACCAGTTCAACCTGTCGCTCGACCCCGACACGGCGCGCGACTTTCATGACGAAACCCTGCCCAAGGATTCAAGCAAAGTGGCGCACTTTTGCTCGATGTGCGGCCCCAAGTTTTGCTCGATGAAAATCTCGCAAGAGGTGCGCGACTACGCCAAAGACAAAGGCGTGAGCGAGGCGCAGGCCCTGACCGAGGGCATGGCCGATATGTCGGACGCGTTCAAGCGCGCAGGCGGCGAGATTTACGTGCCGATCAAGCCAGTGGATTGACACCACCGGACGGACACGCGTTACAGTGATTGCATGATCAACACGAATTGAAAATCATGCAAAGCACAGACGTTCTCATCATCGGCGCCGGGATGGCGGGCACTTCGGCAGCTTATTTTCTGGCACCTCATGTCAAGGTCACGGTGCTGGAGCGCGAGTCGCAGCCCGGCTACCATTCGACCGGGCGCTCGGCCGCGCTGTATTCGGAAACTTATGGCAATGCCACGGTGCGCGCCATCACAACCGCCTCCAAACCCTTTTATCTCCAGCCGCCCGAAGGTTTTTCGTCGTATCCGCTGGTCACGCCGCGCGGTGCTTTAATCGTTGGCGCGGCGGCGGACCACGACGCGCTGCGCCAGACGCTGGAGGCCATGCGCGCACTGGTGCCCAATATTCAATGGTGGACACAGGCTGAAATCTTGCAACGGGTGCCCGTGCTCAAACCTGAGGCAGCGGTTTATGGGGTGTTTGAGCCCGACGCCATGGACATGGACGTGCACGCCATTCACCAGGGGTTTTTGCGCGGCGCCAAGGTGGCCGGGGCGCAGCTGGTGTGCAACGCCGGGGTCAGCGAGATCGGCTTTGAATCTGGCCAGTGGTGCGTGAGCACGCCCGCCGGGCGTTTTTGCGCGCCCATTCTGGTCAATGCGGCGGGGGCCTGGTGCGATGAACTGGCGCAGCAGGCCGGCATCAGGCCGGTGGGTCTGGTGCCGATGCGGCGCACTGCTTTCACATGCGAGGTGCCAGCATCCGCGCAGATACAGGATTGGCCTCTGGTGATTGATGCCGGCGAGACGTTTTACTTCAAGCCAGAGGCCGGGCTGCTGCTGGTGTCGCCCGCCAACGCCGACCCAGTGCCGGCGCAAGATGTGCAGCCCGAGGAACTCGATGTGGCGATTGCTGTGGACCGGCTGGAGGCTGCCACCACGCTGCACATCCGCCGGGTGCGGCGCAAATGGGCCGGTTTGCGCTCATTTGTGGCCGACAAGACCCCGGTGGTCGGCTTCGCCCCGGATGCCCCCGGCTTTTTCTGGCTGGCAGGGCAGGGCGGCTATGGTATTCAGACTGCGCCTGCCATGGGTGAACTGGCTGCGGCCCTGGTGCGCGGTTTGCCGGTGCCGCCCGTCATGCAGGCGCTGGGGCTGCGCCAGGAGGCGGGAGTGATTTGGATGGCCCAAGGAAGAGCACTATACTAATCAGCGAGACCAATGGTCAAAGCTTTTGGCACGAACGTTTTGAAATTCCGGCAAAAATTGGACTTTACAGACTTTACTTGGCGTGAAAAGAGTTAATTTGACATTGAGTAAGCATCGTAATTTGTTGTTTTATAAAGTTTTAACTCTTATGCTGCAACATGAAATCTTATGCAACCACTAGCGGTGTCTGGGCGCATAACAAACCGTGTTTTTTCCTGTTGATCACGCTTCCATGACAAACTATCCCTTGACTGAACTTCCTGATGCATCAACCACGAACACGCCGCGTTGCGCCGAAGTGGTTCGACAAACCGCTGAAACGAAAATTACCGTGCGCGTCAACCTGGACGGCACGGGTCAGTCGCACCTTCATACCGGCATTGGTTTTTTTGATCACATGCTCGACCAAATTGCCCGCCACGGTCTGATCGACCTTGACATCGATGCTGATGGTGATCTGCACATCGACGGCCACCACACCGTTGAAGATGTCGGCATCACGCTCGGGCAAGCCGTTTACAAGGCTGTGGGAGACAAAAAAGGCATTCGCCGTTATGGCCATGCCTATGTGCCGCTGGACGAGGCCTTGAGCCGGGTTGTGATCGATTTTTCGGGTCGCCCCGGTTTGGTGATGGACGTGCCTTTCACCAGTGCCATGATCGGCAACTTCGACAGCCAATTGATGCACGAATTCTTCCAGGGTTTCGTCAATCACGCGCTGGTCACGCTGCACATTGATAACCTGAAAGGTGTCAACGCGCACCACCAGGCCGAAACGGTGTTCAAGGCCTTTGCCCGTGCCTTGCGCGCGGCGCTGGAGCTTGATCCGCGCGCCTTGGGCAGCGTTCCCTCCACCAAAGGTTCGCTGTAGTTCCCAGACCAAACAGGGCCCCGGCATTCGCCTGTTGTGCTCAAGACACCATGAATTCAATCGTCAATCCCGGTACCGGAAAAATCGTTGCTGTGGTCGATTACGGCATGGGCAATTTGCGCTCGGTCTCGCAGGCCGTCAAAGCGGCGGCAGTGGGCACTGGTTTTGCGGTGGTGATCACACAAGACCCCGATGTGGTGCGTGCTGCACAGCGCATTGTGCTGCCGGGCCAGGGCGCCATGCCCGACTGCATGCGCGAGCTGCGTGAATCGGGCTTGCAGCAGTCGGTGCTCGAAGCGGCCGCCAGCAAACCGCTGTTTGGTGTCTGTGTGGGCATGCAAATGCTGCTGGACCACAGCGCCGAGGGCAATACGCCCGGCTTGGGCCTGATTCATGGCGAAGTTATCAAATTCGAGCTGGCAGGCCAATTGCAACCCGATGGCAGCCGCTACAAGGTGCCGCAAATGGGCTGGAACCAGGTCTGGCGCAACAACCATGGCGGCGCGCCGCACCCCGTTTGGGGCGAGGTGCCCGATGGCAGTTACTTCTATTTTGTGCACAGTTTCTACGCCAAAACGTCTGATCCACGCCACAGCGTGGGCGAAACCGACTATGGCAAGCGCTTCAGTTCAGCCATTGCCCGTGATAATATTTTCGCCACCCAATTTCATCCTGAAAAAAGCGCTGAACATGGCCTGAGTCTGTACCGAAATTTTCTCCACTGGAATCCTTGAATTCTTTTTTATCGTCATGGCTGCGCCAGTCGAAGCCTATTCACTCCCTCCCACTGAAGCATCATGCTTTTAATTCCTGCGATTGATCTTAAAGACGGCCATTGCGTGCGCCTGCAACAAGGCGACATGACACTCTCCACCATCTTCAGCGAAGAGCCAGCGGTCATGGCGCGCAGCTGGGTTGACAAAGGCGCGCGCCGGGTGCATTTGGTGGACTTGAACGGTGCTTTTGCCGGGCAGCCCAAGAACGAGGCGGCGATTCGCAAAATACTCAAAACGATCGGCAGCGAGGTCGATGTGCAACTGGGTGGCGGCATTCGCGACCTCGACACCATCGAGCGTTATCTCGATGCGGGTTTGCGCTATGTCATTGTTGGCACCGCTGCGGTCCGCAATCCGGGCTTTTTGCAGGACGCCTGCACCGCCTTTGGCGGCCACATCATCGTCGGCCTCGATGCCAAGGACGGCAAGGTGGCCACCGACGGCTGGAGCAAGCTCACGCGCCACGATGTGGTGGATTTGGGCAAGAAATTTGAAGACTTCGGCGTCGAATCCATCATCTACACCGACATTGGCCGCGACGGCATGCTCACTGGCATCAACATCGATGCCACGGTGCGCCTGGCGCAGGCGCTGACGATTCCGGTGATCGCCTCGGGCGGCCTGTCAAACATGGCCGACATCGAGGCCTTGTGCGCGGTGGAAGACGAAGGCATCGAAGGCGTGATTTGTGGCCGCGCCATCTACAGCGGCGACCTGGACTTTGAAAAGGCGCTAGAGCGCGCCGAAGAGCTCAATGGCTGATCAGCAGACATCTTTGTGCTAGCCAAACGCATCATTCCCTGCCTTGACGTCACTGGCGGACGGGTTGTCAAAGGCGTCAACTTTGTTGAATTGCGCGACGCGGGCGACCCGGTAGAGATCGCCGCGCGCTACAACGAGCAGGGCGCCGACGAGCTCACTTTTCTCGACATCACCGCCACCAGCGACGGCCGCGACCTGATTCTGCACATCATCGAAGCCGTGGCCAGCCAGGTGTTCATACCGCTCACCGTGGGTGGTGGCGTGCGCACGGTCGAAGACGTGCGCCGCCTGCTCAATGCCGGCGCTGACAAAACCAGTTTCAATTCGGCGGCCATCGCCAATCCGCAGGTCATTCGCGAGGCATCGGGTAAATATGGCGCACAGTGCATCGTGGTGGCGATTGATGCCAAACGTCGCAGCACTGCCGACCTGCAGCGGCGCGATGCCAACGGGCAAACGGTTGGTGCAGGTTGGGACGTTTACAGTCACGGCGGGCGCAAAAACACCGGCCTGGACGCAGTGGCCTGGGCGCGCCAGATGGCCGACTTTGGCGCCGGCGAGATTTTGCTCACCAGCATGGACCGCGATGGCACCAAGGCGGGTTTTGACCTGGAACTCACCCGGGCGGTCAGTGACGCGGTGAGCGTGCCGGTGATCGCCTCGGGTGGTGTTGGCACGCTCGACCACTTGGCAGACGGCATTCAGATCGGCGGCGCCGATGCGGTGCTGGCGGCCAGCATTTTCCATTACGGCGAATTCACCGTGGCGCAGGCCAAGGCCCGTATGGCAGCGCGCGGTATCCCGGTCAGAATCTGAAAGTTTGCCGAACAGATCAAGGCTGCGCGAAGTGAGCCTGCTCTGATAGCCATATTTTTTTGGATGAAGGCTGGCCAATCGTCGACAATTCACCCATGAACTTTCTCGATCAACTCAAATGGGATGCGCAAGGCCTGATTCCGGCCATTGCGCAAGAACAAGGCTCAAACGACGTGCTGATGATGGCCTGGATGAACCGCGAGGCGCTGCAAAAAACCGCCGAGCTGGGGCGCGCCGTCTATTTCAGCCGCTCGCGCAACAAGTTATGGTTCAAGGGCGAGGAATCCGGCCACGTGCAGACCGTGCATGAGATCCGCGTCGATTGCGACCAGGACGTGATTTTGCTCAAGGTCACGCAAACCGGCCACACGCCGGGTCTGGCTTGTCACACCGGACGCCACAGTTGTTTTTACAGCGTGTATGACAATGGTGCCTGGAAAGTTGTTGATCCGGTTCTGAAAGACCCGCAAACCATTTACAAAAGCTGATGAGTTCTGACAAAAATTCTGCTGATTCCCTGGCTGCGCTGGCCGCCGTTATCGCATCGCGCCTGCCGGCCCGTGGTGGCGACCCCGAGGCCAGCTATGTGGCGCGGCTGCTGCACAAGGGGCCGGACGCCTTTCTGAAAAAAATTGGCGAAGAGGCCACCGAGGTGGTGATGGCGGCCAAAGACGCTGACCACGGTGGCGACAAACACAAGATCGTCTGTGAAGTCGCCGACCTGTGGTTTCACAGCATGATCGCGCTGGCCCATTACGGCCTGAGCCCGGCTGATGTGATCACTGAATTGCAGCGCCGCGAAGGCACCAGCGGCCTCGAAGAAAAAGCCATGCGCAAGGTCAAGGTGCGCGAGGCGCAGTCGCAAGGAGAAAATCCATGACCCAGGACTTCACCACCCCCGAACCCCCGAAAAACGATGCCCGGTGGCGCGAGCTCGACCTGCAAACGCTCAACGGGCTCAACGCCTGGGGCACCGTCAGCTACATTTTGCATTTGATTGTGGCTGTGGGCGCGTTGATTCCGGGCGGCCAGTTCGGCCCGCTGCTGCTGGTCATTGCGCTGGTAATCGACCTGGTCAAGCGCGGCGATGCGGTGGGCAGCTGGCACGCTTCGCACTTCAGTTGGCGCATTCGCACGGTCATCATTGCGGCGCTGCTGTACCTGGTGACGGCGCCCCTGTGGCTGCTGCTGTTCCTGCCAGGATGGCTGGCCTGGCTGGGCATCTCAGTCTGGTTTTTATACCGCATCGTGCTGGGCATGGTGCGCCTGAACAAAGGTTTGCCGATGGAGGTGTCAGCATGATCGAACACGTGGTGCCGAGTGATCCGGATTGCCTGTTTTGCAAAATTGTGGCGGGCAAAATCCCGTCCAAATTGGTCTATCAGGACGACGAGCTGTTTGCATTCCACGATATCCACCCGTGGGCGCCGGTGCATTTCCTGATCATTCCCAAGCTGCATATTCCGTCCATGGCGCTGCTCACAGAAGACCACGCGGCACTGATGGGGCGCATGATGGTGCTGATTCCCAAACTGGCCTTGCAGGAGGGCTGCAATCCCTACCCCGAAGGCGGCTTCCGCACGCTGGCCAATACCGGTGCAGAAGGCGCTCAGGAAGTGCACCATTTGCATGTGCACGTGATGGGTGGCCCGCGCCCCTGGTTGCGGGGTTAAATTTTCATTTTCAGGCGTGCCAATCAGGTGCACCCCTTAAAATCCACGCATTCTTTAGGAGACCGTCATGGGTTCATTTTCTATTTGGCATTGGTTGATTGTTTTGTTGATCGTCATCATGGTTTTTGGCACCAAAAAACTCAAAAACCTTGGCGGCGACCTCGGTGGCGCGGTCAAGGGCTTCAAGGAGGGCATGAAAGAGGGCGGTGCTGCGCCTGAAGAAAAGCCTGCTGAGAGCGCCCAGGTGGCCAATGCCGCTGCCGCCGAAAAAACCACGATTGACGTGGAAGCCAAGCAAAAGTCGTGATCAGTGCATGGTTGGCGGCTTGTGGTCTAGCGCAAGGCTCGCATGATTGATCTGGGTATTTCAAAGCTGGTCATGATCGGTGCCGTGGCCCTGATCGTCATCGGCCCCGAAAAATTGCCGCGTGTGGCGCGCACCGTTGGCACCCTGCTGGGCAAGGCGCAGCGCTATGTGAGCGATGTCAAGGCCGAGGTCAGCCGTTCCATGGAGCTCGACGAGCTCAAGAAGATGAAGGAAACGGTCGAAAGCGCGGCCAAAGACGTCAGCGCGTCGGTGCAAAGCAGTGCTTCGGATTTCGAAAAAACATGGGCTGAAGCCACCAGCACGGCATCCGAGCCCACTTCGGACTATCAGATCACACTGCCAGAAGCTGTGCCCGAGTACCAGCATCCCAGGAAAAATTGGCGCCTCAAGCAAGGCGCTACGCCCAACTGGTTCAAGGCCCGCGCTGGCGTGCGCACCAAGGCCCTGTCGGGCGCGGCCCGGGTCGCCCGGTTTCGCCCCACCCAATTCAATCGATGACTGATTCCCCCAAAAAAGACGACGAGCTGGCCGGTACCGAGCAGCCGTTTGTGGCCCACCTGGTTGAATTGCGCGACCGCCTGGTCAAAGCGTTTATCGCTGTCGCCGTGGTCGCTGTGGCGCTTGGCATCTATCCCGGCCCGGGCGCCTTGTACGACCTGATGGCCGCGCCCCTGGTGGCGCACTTGCCCAAGGGCGCAACGCTGATCGCCACCTCGGTCGTATCGCCCTTCATGGTGCCGCTCAAAGTGCTGCTGATGTCAGCCTTCATGATCGCCTTACCGGTGGTGCTCTACCAGTTGTGGGCCTTCGTGGCACCCGGCCTGTACTCGCACGAGAAAAAACTGGTGATGCCACTGGTGGTGTCAAGCACCGTGCTGTTTTTCCTGGGTGTGGCGTTCTGCTACTTTTTCGTCTTTGGTCGCGTCTTTGCATTCATTCAGAGCTTTGCCCCGGCCAGCATCACGGCTTCCCCCGACATCGAGGCCTATCTGGGTTTTGTGCTGTCGATGTTCTTGGCGTTTGGCATGGCTTTTGAGGTGCCGGTGGTGGTGGTGGTGCTGGCTCGCATGGGCATTTTCAGCATTGAAAAGCTCAAGGAATTCCGCGGCTATTTCATCGTGCTGGCCTTCATCATCGCGGCCATCGTGACGCCGCCCGATGTGGTGTCGCAACTGGCGCTGGCCATTCCCATGTGCCTGCTGTACGAGGTGGGCATCTGGGCTGCACAAATTTTCATCAGGCAAAGCCAAGCACCCGATGACGCCGCTGGAGCGGCCGACACCGACTGATCGTTACGCGTTAGCGCACCCGGCGACGTGCTTTGGGGCGAACCCCCGGCGACACCTGCAGCGTCATGGTCCCGTCGGCGCGCTGCACTTCAAATGCGGCAGCCGTGCCTGGCTTGAGCGCTGCCACCTGGCTCAACAACTCGGCCACGTTGCGGACCTCGGCCCCCGCCACGGCGGTCACCACATCGCCCGGCTTCATGCCCGCCAAGGCCGCCGGGCCGTTTTGCAGCACACCGGTAATGATCACGCCCTGGCGCGCCGACACGCCAAAGGTTTGCGCCAGTTCAGGCGTCAGCTCGCTGGGCTCGACGCCAATCCAGCCGCGCGTGACCTGGCCATCTTTCACAATGCCTTCGAGCACGAGCTTGGCGGTGGACACCGGAATGGCAAAGCCAATGCCCATGCTGCCACCCGAGCGCGAGTAAATGGCGGTGTTGATGCCCAGCAGGTTGCCCTCGATGTCCACCAGCGCACCGCCCGAGTTGCCGGGGTTGATGGCGGCATCGGTCTGGATGAAGTTCTCGAACGTGTTGATGCCCAACTGGTTGCGCCCCAACGCGCTGACAATGCCGCTGGTCACGGTCTGGCCGACGCCAAAGGGGTTGCCAATGGCCAGCACCTGGTCGCCCACCTGCAGGCTGTCGGAGTTGCCCAGCACCATCACTGGCAGCCGGTCAAGCGCGATTTTGAGCACGGCGAGGTCGGAGTCGGGGTCGGTGCCGATGACCTTGGCGGGCGCGCGCCGACTGTCGTTGAGGATCACCTCGATCTCGTCGGCGCTTTCCACCACATGGTTGTTGGTCAAAATGTAGCCAGCGGCGCTCACAATCACGCCGCTGCCCAGCCCCACCTGCGGCGCATTGCCTTGGTCGCCAAAAAAGAACCTGAACCACGGGTCCATGTCGTTCTGACCCGACCTGGCATTTTTGCTGGTGTTGATGCTGACCACTGCCGACGAAGACTTTTGCGCTGCCAGCCGGAAACTGCCGGTTGGCACGCTGGCTACCGTGGTGGCGGGCGCTTCAATCAAGGCGACGGTGGTTGAGCGGATGTTGCGGCCCTCCAGCCAGGCGGGTTTGAGCGTGCCAACCACAAAATAGGCGGCCAGCAACACCGTGACAGACTGGGAAAACAGGAGCCAAAATCTTTTCATGACATTGCAGGCGCGTGGCCGGGTGAAAATGGGACAACAAACATTCTGATAAATTGTAGGTGTCCTGACCCATTTCAAGAGCCGAGCTTTGCCTGATGTCCGCACGGCAGGCTATTCGGGGGTCAAGAAAGCTGCCTGACCTGTCGGCTTATCATCGCTGCGACCAAGGAGCTGACATAAGCATGTGTGAACGAGCCGAACTATTGCACGCTTTTGATGCGCTACTGCAACCCGAGCGTTTTCGCGACTACGGCCCCAACGGCCTGCAGGTGGAAGGCTGCGCCCGGGTGCGCAAAATCGTTTCGGGGGTCACCGCCAGCCGGGCCCTGATCGAGGCCGCCATTGCCGCCGGGGCCGACGCCATTTTTGTCCACCACGGCCTGTTTTGGCGTGGCCAGGACGGCCGCGTCACCAGCTGGATGAAGCAGCGTCTGGCTTTGCTGCTGGCACACGACATCAACCTGTTTGCCTACCATTTGCCGCTTGATGCGCATCCTGAATTGGGCAACAACGCGCAGCTTGGCTTGAAGCTGGGGCTGCTGGGGCAGTCGCGTTTTGGCGAGCAGGAGCTGGGTTGGCTTGGGGCGCGTGCCGACGGCCAGCCCTTTGCGTCAGCACAAGCCCTGGCGGGGCACATTCAGCAGGTCCTGAATCGCCCGGTGTTGCTGGTCGATGAGGCGCATCGACCGATTAAAAAAATTGCCTGGTGCACGGGCGCCGCGCAAAGTTATTTTGAGGCCGCCATTGCCGCCGGGGCCGACGCCTTCATCACCGGCGAGCTTTCCGAGCCGCAAGCGCACTATGCGCGCGAGTGCGGCGTGGCCTATCTGGCCTGTGGCCACCACGCCAGTGAGCGCTACGGCGCACCCGCCGTGGCCGCGCATGTGGCCGCCCAATTGGGGCTGGTGCATGAATTCACCGACATCGACAACCCCGCCTGACATGACAGAAACCTCACTTTCCCTGCCCATTGCCATTACCCTGGGCGACCCCGCCGGTATTGGCCCGGAGATCATTGTCAAGGCGTTTCGCGATGCGCCAGATGTCACGCGAGGCTGTTTTGTGGTGGGCGATGTGGCCACCCTGCGCCGGGCGGCAGGCATCGTGGCTGGCGCTGGTGTGGCCCTGCCCGTGGCCCTGTTGACCGACGTGCAGGAGGCGCTGCACTGCCCACCCCGCTGTGTGCCGGTTTGGCAAATCACTTCGACGGCGCTGCAAGGCCAGCCACCCGCGCTGTTTGGCCAACTCAGCGCCCGAGCCGGACAACTGGCCGGTGATTGCGTGATCTGGGCGGCCAACGCTGCGCTGCGCGGCGAGGTGGCAGCCATGGTCACCGCGCCTCTCAACAAAGCCGCGTTGTCGCTGGCTGGAGCGCCTTATGACGCTTTTCCGGGGCACACCGAGCTGCTGCAGGCGTTGGCGGCGGCGCATGTGAACACCACGGTGGCGCAGCTGCCGGTGCGCATGATGCTGGCCAACGACGAGCTGCGCGTGGTGCTGGTCAGCATTCATGTGTCGCTGCTGCAAGCGTTGGCGGCTGTCACGTTCGATCAGGTGTTGCAGACCTTGCAGATCACCCACCACGCGCTGCAAGCCGTGTTGGGCCGGGCGCCCCGCATTGGCGTGGCCGGCTTGAACCCTCACGCGGGCGAGGGTGGCTTGTTTGGCCGCGAAGAGCTTGACATCATCGGCCCGGCTGTGCAGGCGGCGCGCGCCCAAGGCGTGCTGGCCAGCGACCCGATCGCCCCCGACACGGTGTTCATGCGCGCCCGGGCGCGACCCGGCCAGCCCGGCGAGTTCGATGTGGTGTTGGCCATGTACCACGATCAGGGCCTGATTCCGGTCAAGTACCTGGGCGTGGACAAAGGCGTCAACGTGACGCTGGGCTTGCCCTTGGTGCGCACCAGCCCTGACCACGGCACCGCCTTCGACATTGCGGGCACGGGCAAAGCCGATGCTGCCAGCCTGATCGAAGCCATTCGCATGGCGCGCCAGCTCTGCAAAAGCCGCTACGTTGCAGAATCTGGCGAGACCGCCCTATCGCATAAGTGACAAAGGGCTCCGTTAGAATCAAGGGTTGTTACCAATATCCATCTTTTCCATTGAGGACACTCATGAGTGAAACGCTTGCCGCAAGCGGCCCCATCGACCCGAGTAAAAGAACCTGGCTGATCGCATCCGGCTGTGCCGGAGCCGTGGGCGGTATCGCCGCAGCCGTTCCTTTTGTCAGCTCACTCCAGCCCTCCGAGCGCGCCAAAGCCGCCGGAGCTGCGGTTGAGGCCGACATTTCAGCGCTCCTGCCAGGCGAAAAAATGACGGTCGAATGGCGTGGCAAGCCGGTCTGGATCGTGCGCCGCACACCCGAGCAACTGGCCGAATTGCCCAAGCACAACGACCAGCTGGCTGACCCGCTGTCGCAGCGCAAACCCACCGAGCAGGCCCCCGACTATGCGCGCAAGGATGAAAGCCGCGCCATCAAGCCCGAGTACCTGGTGGTGGTTGGTATCTGCACGCACTTGGGTTGCTCGCCCTCGGACAAGTTCAAGAGTGGCGCGCAACCCTCACTGCCCGATGACTGGCCTGGTGGCTTTTTCTGCCCCTGCCACGGTTCCACGTTCGATCTCGCCGGACGCGTTTTCAAAAACAAGCCGGCACCAGACAACCTCGAAGTGCCGCCGCACATGTACCTATCCGACACCAAGTTGCTCATTGGTGAAGACAAAAAAGCCTAAGGACCAAAAAAATGGCTACTTTTCACGAAATCTCCCCCAATGCCTCGGCCGGTGCCAAAACCCTGAACTGGATTGACAACCGCTTCCCGCTCTCCAAGCTCTTCAAGGAGCACATGAGCGAGTACTACGCGCCCAAGAACTTTAATATTTGGTACATCTTTGGTTCGCTGTCGCTGCTGGTTCTGGTGATCCAGATCGTTACCGGCATCTTTCTGGTGATGCACTACAAGCCCGATGCCGCGCTGGCCTTCGGCTCGGTCGAATACATCATGCGCGACGTACCCTGGGGCTGGTTGATCCGCTACATGCACTCCACCGGGGCGTCGGCGTTCTTTGTCGTGGTCTATCTGCACATGTTCCGTGGCCTGATGTACGGCAGCTACCGCAAACCGCGCGAGTTGATCTGGCTGTTTGGCTGCGGCATCTTTTTGGCGCTGATGGCCGAGGCCTTCATGGGCTACCTGCTGCCCTGGGGCCAAATGAGCTACTGGGGCGCCCAGGTCATCGTCAACCTGTTCTCGGCCATTCCGTTCATCGGCCCCGACCTGGCCTTGCTGATTCGCGGCGACTTCGTGGTGGGCGATGCTACCCTGAACCGCTTCTTCAGCTTCCACGTCATCGCGGTGCCGCTGGTGCTGCTGGGCTTGGTCGTGGCGCACATCATTGCGTTGCATGAAGTCGGCTCCAACAACCCGGACGGCATCGAAATCAAGGCCACCAAGGACGCCAACGGCATCCCGCTCGACGGCATTCCGTTCCATCCGTACTACTCGGTGCACGACGTTTTTGGCGTGAGTGTGTTTTTGTTCGTGTTTTCTGCCATCGTATTTTTTGCCCCTGAAATGGGTGGCTATTTCCTGGAATACAACAATTTCATTCCGGCTGACCCGTTCCAGACGCCCTTGCACATTGCGCCGGTCTGGTACTTCACGCCGTTCTACACGCTGCTGCGCGCCGTGACCACCGAGATGATGTATGTGCTCATCGGCTGCGTGCTGGTCGGCGCGGTGCTGGCGGTTGCCAAAACAAAAATGCCCAGCCTGTTCAAGGCCGTGATCGTGGGCGGTGCCCTGGTGGTGGTGGCCATGATGATGGCCATCGATGCCAAGTTCTGGGGTGTGGTCGCCATGGGCGGCGGTGTCGTTATTCTGTTCTTTCTGCCCTGGCTGGACAACAGCCCGGTCAAGTCGATCCGCTACCGTCCCACCTGGCACAAACTCCTTTATGCCGCTTTCATCATCAACTTCTTTGTCATCGGCTACCTTGGAACGCAACCTGTGTCTGAGATTGCGGGTCGAATTTCCCAGTTTGGCACTTTGTTCTACTTCGGCTTTTTCATTCTGATGCCCTGGTGGAGTCGCCTGGGTACGTTCAAACAAGTGCCCAGTCGTGTCAATTTCACGGCCCACTGAACCGGAGAATAAAAAATGAAAATTATGGGTTTTACGCAAAAAATCATTGTCGGTGTGGCCATGACCTTAGGGTTGGCTGGCACTGTGCAAGCGGCTGCCGTTGGCGCAGCCTGGGACAAGGCTCCGGACAGGATTGCCGACATGGGCGCCCTGCAAAATGGTGCCAAGGTCTTTGTCAACTACTGCCTGAACTGCCACTCGGCAGCCTTCATGCGCTACACCCGCCTGACCGACATTGGCCTGACGGCCGAACAGATCAAAGACAACCTGCTGGTGACCAATGGCAAAATTGGCGAAACCATGAAGGCCGCCATCGATCCGAATCAGGCCAAAGCCTGGTTTGGCGTCAATCCGCCCGACCTCACCGTCATTGCCCGTTCGCGTGCCGGTGCGGGTGGCACGGGTGCAGACTACCTTTATTCCTACATGCGCGGCTTTTACAAGGACGACACCAAGCCCACCGGCTGGAACAATCATGTGTTTCCCAACGTCGCCATGCCGCATGTGTTGTGGGAAATGCAGGCCAGCATGACGCCTGGCCAATACGACCAAACCATGGGTGATCTGGTGAACTACCTGCAGTGGATGGCCGAGCCTGCCCAGACCACGCGTAAAACCATTGGCATGTGGGTTTTGATATTCCTGGCTGGCTTGACTTTCCTCACCTGGCAACTCAACAAGGCGTATTGGAAAGATATCAAGTAAGCTATCGATCACTGGTTGGTACAAAGCTTTCAGGCTGCGTACTTCAACCCTCCAGAGTGGGCAGCTTTCCGGCCGCCCGCTCTTTTACTTTTTTAGGAGCCTCCACCATGATGGTGCTTTACTCGGGTACAACCTGCCCCTTTTCACATCGCTGCCGTTTTGTCCTGTTTGAAAAAGGCATGGACTTTGAGATTCGCGATGTTGACCTGTACAACAAACCCGAAGACATCAACGTCATGAACCCCTACGGCCAGGTGCCGATTTTGGTGGAGCGCGACCTGATCCTGTATGAATCCAACATCATCAACGAGTACATCGACGAGCGCTTTCCGCACCCGCAATTGATGCCCGGTGACCCGGTCGATCGGGCACGTGTCAGGCTTTTTCTACTCAATTTCGAAAAAGAACTGTTCTCCCACGTGGTCACGCTCGAATCCCGCACCGCCAAGACCAACGAAAAGGCATTGGAAAAAGCCCGGACCCACATTCGTGACCGTCTTACCCAGCTCGCGCCCGTGTTTCTGAAAAACAAATTCATGCTGGGCGAGGGCTTCTCGATGCTCGATGTGGCCATTGCGCCGTTGCTTTGGCGCCTCGATTACTACGGCATCGAGCTCAGTAAAAATGCGGCACCCTTGCTCAAGTATGCCGAGCGCATTTTTTCACGCCCGGCCTACATTGAGGCGCTCACGCCCTCAGAAAAAGTCATGCGCAAATAATGAGCAGGTGCTGATTCAATGAAGCCATCCCTAGAGCCGACATCGTCCCAGCCCTACCTGATCCGCGCCTGGCATGAGTGGTGTACAGACAATGGTTTGACACCTTATGTGACCGTGGCAGTTGACGGCGCAGTACTGGTGCCGCGCGAATTCGTCAAGGACGGCGAAATTGTGCTCAACATCAGCTACGACTCCACCACAGGCCTGCAAATCAGCAACGATTACCTGACGTTCAAAGCCCGCTTTGCCGGCGCGGTGCGCGACGTGATGGTGCCGGTGGATCGCGTGCTGGCCATCTTTGCGCGCGAAAATGGCCAAGGCATGGCTTTCCCCAAAGCCAGTCGCGTTGGGCTTGCTGCTGAAGTTGGTGACTCTTCGCAGACACCAGAAGATCAAGCCCAGGACAGCAGCAGTGCTGAACCCGCGCCATCGCATCTGGCCAGCGTTCCTGCCGCAGTCATTGCCGAGCCCAAAAAGTCCGGAAAAAAACCCGCAGCCACCGGCAAAGCGCGCGCGCGCCCGACGCTCACACGCATCAAATAAGCAGGCCGCAGGCCTGACCCAGGCACCAACTGCGTCATGTAAAATGCGTCCCGTGCCGCTTTAGCTCAGTTGGTAGAGCAACCGCCTTGTAAGCGGTAGGTCGTCAGTTCGAATCCGACAAGCGGCACCACACATCTCACAATCAATATAAATTGAATTCGCCATCCGGGGTGAGCGCGGTCGCTATTTTTGCCCCAATTTGAGTTGGGGCCTGGCGCGCAACACCATTTTGTTTTGCGTCATGGCGATGTCAAATTTTGACAGGAACGACTGGCCGAGCAAGGCCCGCTGGTCGTCGCTCATGCGCAGTCCTACGCCCACGCGAACATTCGTCACGCGCGCGTTGCCCAACGAGATCGTCACGCCATCCACCACCCGCCCGGGCTGTGATCCGTTGGCGGTATGGAACGTGGTGGGTACACCGCCGCGCAGGCCGGCGGCCCGCGCCACCGGCTCGCTCACGCTCACCAGCGACGCGCCGGTGTCAACCATGAACGTCACCGGCTCGCCATTGACCGTGCCTGGGGCATAAAAATGGCCGTCGCGCGCCCGCGCAATCACCAGGTCACCATTGGTCAATACCTGCGCAGCTTTGGGTTTGAGGTAGTGCGTCATCAGCGCGTAAAGCAGGCCCATGACAAGCAACCAGAACAACAACATCGGGATCAGCCCGGTTTGCCCGGGCGCACGCGCGCCAGGCGCAGCTTGCGGCCGCTGCTTGCCGTTGAGGTTTTTTTGGGTAAACGACGCAAATTTGTTGCGGGTTTCGTCCATCTGGCGCTGTTTTTCACGCTCGCGCTGCGCGTCGCGGTACCAGTCGCGGTCTTCAACGCCCATGTTCAGACTGCTGCCCATCCGGCCGACAGTGGCACGGCCCACAAGTTGCCGCCAAATGGCGCCACCTCGCGTCCGGCGCACGCCGCGAGGACGCAGTGCAAGGCATCTTTGGTCAGTGGCGTAGCGAGACGTGGGTGCATGGCTGCATTCTATGGGGTCAGCTATTCAGTGAATGAATTTATGCCCGGAAAATCCATGCGGGTGCGCCCCGACGCCTGACAGATCAGCCCGCCAGCAGCATCGCCGCCAGCGTCCACATGGCCAGCGCAATCAGCCCGTCGAGCACGCGCCAGGCGCGCCGCGCGGCCAATACGCCGTAAGCGGCCAGGAACAGGGCGCCGCCATAGCGCGTGAATGTTATCAGCACCTCGTTGCCGCGAATGAGCACGCCCGCGCCGCCAATGCCTGCCAGAATCAGCAGCGCGTCTGACAACGCGCAAAACAGCACCAGTGGCAGCACGTGCTGGCGCAGAATGCCCTGGCGCAGCACGAAGGCGTTTTGCGAGCCAATGGCCACGATCAGCGCCAGACCTGTGGCAAAGCCGCTGAAAAAATCTGTGGTCAACTGAGGAATCCAGGTTGAGTTGCGCTGCGTCAACGGGCGAAGTGCACGCGCACGGTCAGGCCGCGCCCGTTCAGTCCCTGCGACAGTGTCAGACTGGCCTGGTGCAGGTCGGCCACGCGCTTGCAGATGGCCAGCCCCAGGCCGGTGCCAGACTGGCTTTGCTCTGCAATGCGGTAAAAGCGCTCAAGCACCCGTTGGCGCTGGTCGGGCGCAATGCCCGGGCCGTCGTCGCTGACCGCCAGTTGCACCCCGCTGTCATCAGCTGTCAGGCCGATCAGAATGTTGCCACCGCGCTGGGTGTATTGAATGGCGTTGTCCACCAGGTTGCTCAGCAGCATGGCCAGCAGGTCGGCGTTCCCGGTCACGGCGGGTAGCGCGGACGCGGCTGCAAGTTCCAGGTTTTGCTCGCGCTGCAAGGCCAGCGGGGCCAATTCAGCGCAAATGGTCTCGGCAATCTGGCCGAGGTGGACGCTGGTGAATTCTGGCCGGGCCTGCTTGGGGTCGAGCCGCGCCAGCGTCAGCAATTGGTTGACCAGGCGAATGCCGCGTTCCACGCTGTGCTGCATCTGTTCCAGGGCGAGCTGGTGCGGTGCCTCGGCCCGGGTGTGGCGCGCCGCGTACAACTGCGCCTGCAGGGCCGCCAGCGGCGTGCGCAGCTGGTGGGCGGCATCGTCGGTAAAGCGGCGCTCGTTGTCCAGGGTTTGCACCATGCGGGCGAGCAGGTCGTTCAGTGCGGTGACGATGGGTTGTACCTCGTCAGGGACACTTGTTGCATCAATCGGCGTCAGATTGTCGGGTCGTCTTTTGCTGATCTCCTGGCTCAGGCTGGCCAGCGGGTGCAGCCCTTTGCGGATGGAAAACCACAATAGCAGGAACAGCACCGGCAGCCCCAGCAGCAGTGGTGTCGCCGCCGCCACAACCATGCTGCGTGTCAGCTTGGCGCGAAAGGCGTGCGGCTCCGTGACGATCATGTGCACGCCGTGGTTGATGTCATACACCTTGTAGTTGCGCCAGCCGATGTGTTGCGCATCGACGCTGTTCGACAGGCCCATGGCCTGGACCAACATGTCGCCCGGTGCATTGTCTGAGCGGAACAGCAGTTCGTCGCCGCGCCACAACTGGAAGCGCAGGCTTTGGCTGTACTGGCTGGTGCGGGTGCTCATTGCTTTGTCCGTGCCGTCGGTCACGACAGCGCTCGGGCGGTTTGGCGTAATGGCTGTCGCGCTGGCGGGGGCCTGCGCGATGCTGGGGCGTAGCGCCAATTCGGGCCACGAGTTCAAAAGTTCGGCAATGGTCGCTGATGGCAGCGTCTTTGGCAGCGTTTGCACTTCGCCGTGGTCGGGGTCCATCATGTGCAGAAAAGCCTGGGCGGTGTAGGCCAGGTGCACGTCGTAAAGCGCGTTCACATCCCTGATGTTGTTGCGTGTGGACAGGGTAGCCATGACTGCCCAGAACAGAAAGCTGACCACGCCCAGTGCCATCAGCAGGCGGTGGCTCAGCGTGATGTGTTTGGCTGGGTTCATGCTTTGTAAGCCATCAGGGCCTGAGCAGGGTGTAGCCCACGCCGCGCACGGTCTTGATGCTGTGCTCGCCAATTTTTTGCCGCAGGTGGTGGATGTGGACTTCAAGCACATTGCTGTCGTTGTTGTGGCTCGACCCGAATACCAATTGCTCGAGCTTGCCGCGCGCAATCACCTGGCCCGCGCTTTCCATCAGCACACGCAGCAGTTTGAACTCGCGGTTGGACAGGTTGAGCGCTTCCTCATTGAGCGTGACCTGTTGCTGGTCGGCATCGAGCATCAGCGCGCCGACCTGCAGCCGGCCGACAAAGCCGGCGCGCCGGATCAGCGCTTGCAGGCGCGCGATCAGCTCTTCGATGTCGGTGGTCTTGACCAGAAAGTCGTCGGCGCCAGCCTCAAAACACAGCACCTTGTCGCGCGTGGTGTCGCGCGCGGTGAGCATCAGCACCGGCAGCTTGCTGCCGCTGGCGCGCAGCTGCTTGAGCACCTCCATGCCGTCAAGGCTGGGCAGCGTGATGTCGAGCACGGCAGCACGGTAAAAAGTGTGGCCCAGCAAATCGAGCGCAGCCTGTCCATCGGCCACCCAATCCGCATCAAATCCGGCATTGTTGAGCGCAGACTGCAGACCTGCGCCCATCAACGCATCATCTTCAATGATCAAAATCTTCATTTCAGGTCCTGCTTTGGATGAGTTCGCTCAATCGGTTCAAGGCATGCAGCACGGTGGCTTGGCGTACGCCAGCGCGGTCGCCCGTGAAGTGCTGCAATTGACTCGTTACGCCACCGGGCAGGGCAAAGCCAAACCACACCGTGCCCACCGGTTTGTCGGCGCTGCCACCGGTGGGGCCTGCCACGCCTGTGACGGCCACAGAAACCTGGGCGTGCGAATGCGTCAGGGCGCCTGCTGCCATGGCACGCGCCACGGCTTCGCTGACGGCGCCATGGGTTTCGATCAACCCGGCATCGACCCCCAGCAACTCGCATTTGGCCGCGTTGGAGTAAGTGACAAAGCCGCGCTCGAACCAGTGGCTCGAGCCCGCCAGGCCGGTGCAGGCGGCGGCTATGAGGCCACCGGTGCAGCTCTCGGCCGTGCACAACAGCCAGTTTTTGGCCAGTAACAGATCGGCCAGCCGAGCGGCAGCTGCTGCGCCTGTCAAAGCTGCCGGATGCTGGGGGCTAAGGCGCGTCATGGCCTCACCAGACCCGCCACAGTGCGATCACCAGCAGGGCGCAAAAAGCGGCCACCAGATCATCGAGCATGATGCCCCAGCCGGCCTTGTGCCAAGCTGCCGGGTCGGTGGCCGGATTCACGTCGTGGTAGAGCTGGTCGGCCCAAGCCACTGGGCCAGGTTTGGCGGCATCAAAGAACCTGAACAAGGCAAAGGCAGCGAGTTGGCCCCAAAAACCGGTCGGGCTGACCAACCACAGCACCAGCCAGAAGGCGGCAATTTCGTCCCAAACGATGCTGCTCGGGTCGAGCACGCGCATGTGTTTGGCAGTGAGCGTGCAAACCCACCAGCCCGCCACAATGCTGATGGCGATGAGCCAGCCCCATTGCGACTCTGTCAGGCGGTGTTCCAGCAGCGCAAACAGTGCCCAGGCCCACAGCGTGCCCATGGTGCCAGGGGCTTTGGGGCTGAGCCCGGAGCCAAAGCCCAGCGCCATCACATGCGCGGGGTGCGCCATCATGAAGCGGCCGCTGGGAGTCACTGCAGGCCTGGCGGCCTTTGCAGAGGCAGTTGTTTCCGGGTAGATGACAGTCTTTTGATCAAGCATGGTCAGATTATCGAGCGAATGCAGAGCCGCGCCCGGCCTCAGGCGAAGTGGTCGAACGAGGCGTAGTGGTTGGGCAGGGCCTGGCCCTGGGCGTCCAGCAACCGCAACCCTGCGGCGGCTTCGATTTGGCCAAGGCAGCGCACCGGTGTCTGGCTGGCCCGGGCGGCTGCGGCGACGGCCGCGCGCTGAGATGGCGGGGCGGTAAACAGCAGCTCGTAGTCGTCACCGCCGCACAGCGCCAGGCTGCGCCATTGTTCTTGCGACAAGTGCAGACCTGCTGCGTCGGTGCTTTGCGCAGCATGGGCATGGCCGGCAACGCATGCCACCGCCTGATCCGCTAGCACCGTGGCGCCCACGCGCGAGCTTTCCAGAATGTGCCCCAAGTCGCCGATCAGGCCGTCGCTAACGTCAATGGCGGCGCTGGCAATGCCGCGCAAGGCCAGGCCCAGCGCCACGCGTGGCGTGGGGCGCTGCAGCCGCTCGCGTGCAGCAGCCAGTACCGCATCGGGCACGGTCAATTTGCCCTGCATTGCGTCGAGTGCCAGCCGGGCATCGCCCAGCGTGCCGCTCACATACAGATCGTCGCCGGCGCGGGCGCCGCTGCGCAGCAGGGCCAGCGAGGTGCCGTTAACCACTGGCACCTCGCCAAACACCGTGATGCAGATGTTGAGCGGCCCGGCGGTGGTGTCGCCGCCGATGAGTTCACAGCCGTGCGCGTCGGCCAGCGCGAACAGGCCCTGGGCAAAGGCCGCAAGCCAGGGCTCTTTCACCTCGGGCAGCGCCAGCGCCAGCGTGAACGCCAGCGGTTTGGCGCCACAGGCCGCCAGGTCGCTGAGGTTGACGGCCAGGCTTTTGTGGCCGAGCTGGCGCGGGTCGGTGTCGGCAAAAAAATGGCGGCCCTGCACCAACATATCGCAAGAGATGGCCAGTTGGGTGCCGGGCGCGGGTTGCAGCAGCGCGCAGTCGTCGCCCACGCCCAGCGCTGCCTGTCGCACCGGGCGCTTGAAGTAGCGCGCAATCAGATCGAATTCACCCATAGCTCAGATCAGTTTGAATCGACGCTGAACGTCAATGCAGGGTGCGCGTGCCGCCACTCTCGCTCAGCGCGTCGAGCACGAACATGGGCACATCGACATCGAACTTTTCACCGTCTTCGGCCACGCAAAAAAAGCTGCCGTGCATGGTGCCGGTGGGCGTGCGCAGGCGCGTGCCGCTGGTGTACTCGAAGGCTTCGCCGGGTTGCAGCAGCGGTTGGTGCCCGACCACGCCCAGGCCCTTGACTTTTTCGTGGTGGCCCTGGGCGTCGTTGACGTTCCAGGTGCGGGAAATCAATTGCGCTGCCACTTGGCCGCTGTTGCGGATGGTGATGGTGTAGGCAAAAAAATACAGACCCTGCGTCGGGTCCGACTGGTCAGCCAGGTAGCGCGGTTGGACTTGAACCTGGAATTGGTAGCGAGGGGATGCGGTCATGGTGCGGTGGAGGTGGGGCTGAAATCAGGGTTTGACGCCGTCGAGCGGCGGTAATTCGAGCTCGACCGATGCCGGCGCCGCCATGTCGGGCGCCAGGGCGGCACCGCGCGCCGAGACCGATTGCAGCACCAGATCATCACTCAAGTGGTCGCCCACTTTGTAGGGTTTGGCTTTGTCGCGGCCGATGGCAATCAAGGCGCTGCCGCGCCCGCTGCTGAAGCCCTGGGCAATGACGCCTTCGAGCTTGTAGTCGCTGCTGGTGTTGGGCACGGCGAGCACCGCGCCGTTGCCCACAGGCATCGCGTCGGCGCCCAGCACTTGTGCGACCCGGGCCGTGTCGATGGGGCGTTGGCCGAACGGCTCGCCTTGAAAGCGTGGCGTAGCGGGCGGCTCGGACCAGCGCAGGCCCCAGTACGCCACGCTGGCCGCGGCCAAGGCCGCAAGCACCAAGGTGCTCAGACGCGCGGGCCAAAGGCCTGGATTAAACGTTCTCATGGGAGGTGGCACCCGGGTTGACAAAACTGCCCGACTTGCCGCCATGCTTTTCCAGCAGCATGATGTCGGTCATCACCATGCCGCGGTCCACCGCCTTGCACATGTCGTAAATGGTCAGCAGTGCGGCTGATACTGCGGTGAGCGCTTCCATTTCCACGCCGGTGGGGCCCACCGTTTCGACGGTGGCCTGGCACAATATGCCGGCGGCATGGGAGGGGCTGGCGTGCAGTACCTTGAATTCAATCGCGACACGGGTCAGTGCCAACGGGTGGCACAGGGGAATCAGGTCGCTGGTTTTTTTGGCCGCCATGATGCCGGCCACGCGGGCAATGCCCAGCACGTCGCCTTTTTTGGCGTTGCCGCTCTCAATGATCGCCAGTGTGCCGGGCTGCATGTTGATGCGCCCGCCCGCGATGCCAATGCGGTGGCTGGCGGGCTTGGCTGCCACATCGACCATGTGGGCCTGGCCCTGGGCGTCAAAATGGGTGAGGGTGCTCATGACAAAAATGGGGTGAGGTGGATTGAAATGAAGGCATCGGCTTAACCGAACCTTTACACACAGCTGGCATCATACGGTGGTCGTCTGATTTATTCTTTTGTAGGTGCACAAAATTTATCGCTCATGTTGATGGCTCAATTCAAACCCAAGTTGCTGGCCAAGCTGATTGCAGCAGGCCGCGCAACACTTCTTCTGGCAGCCATTGGCCTGGCCATGCCAATACCGTTGCAAGCGCGAGGCAGCGTTGCCGGCACGCTGCCCCTGCTCGGCGATGGCAGCGCCATGAGCGCCGGTGCCGAACGCCGCCTGGGTGACCGCATTGCCCGCGAACTGTACCGCGACCCCGATTTTATTGACGATCCGGTGCTCACCGACTATGTGCAGGGCATCTGGCTGCCGCTGCTGGCCGCCGCCCGAGCGCGAGGTGATCTCACGCCCGAGCTTGACGAGCGTTTTGCCTGGCGCATTGTGCTGGGGCGCGACCGAAGCGTCAACGCGTTTGCCCTGCCGGGTGGTTATTTTGGCGTTCACTTGGGCTTGCTGGCGGTGGTGAGCAGCCGCGACGAGCTGGCCTCGGTGCTGGGCCACGAGCTGAGCCACGTCACCCAGCGCCATATTTCGCGCCTGATCTCCAAGAACGAAAAGCAAACCCCCTGGATGATCGGTGCCATGATTCTGGGCGCGCTGGCGGCCAGCAAAAGTCCTGAGGCAGGCAATGCCATGATCGTCGGCGGGCAAGCCCTGTCGGCGCAAAGCCAGCTCAATTTTTCGCGCGACATGGAGCGCGAGGCCGATCGCGTGGGCTTTGGCGTGATGACGCAGGCTGGCTTCGAGGCGCAGGGTTTTGTCGGCATGTTTGACAAACTGCAACAGGCCGCCAGGCTCAACGACAGCGGCGCCTACCCTTATCTGCGCAGCCACCCGCTGACCACCGAGCGCATCGCCGACATGCAGTCACGCCTGCCCCTGGGGGCGCCGCACAGCGTTGACGTGGCGCCCACCGCGACGCACGCCATGCTGACGGCGCGCGCCCGGGTGCTGGCCAACCCCGGTGCCGACGCGCTGCGCGGCTGGCAGGCGCAGGCCGACAACCTGGCACCCGCACAGGCTTTGGCGCAGCAGGCGGGCACGCTTTATGGCGCGGCCATGGCTGCCAGCCGCCTGCGCGATGCGGCGCAAGCGCGCAAACAGTATGCGCAGTTGCAAAAAGTGGTGGGCGATGAGCCCGAGGCCAGGCGCCAAATGCGCTGGCTGGGTTTGGAAATTGAACTCGCGGCACGCGACCGCTCGCGCCCGCAGGTGCTGGCCCTGGGAGTCGATGTCGGGCTCGACCTGAACAGTCCCGCAGACGGCTCTGCAGCAAGCCTGCGTCGCCCCGACCTGTTGCTGCAGGCGCAAATTGCCACGCAGGCAGGGCGCGACGCGGTGCTGGACAAGGTGGCGCAAAATCTGCAGGTCTGGCTGGTCAGTCAGCCCCAGGATGCCCTCGTGTGGCAGTGGCTGGCGAGCATTTACGCCGCGCAAAACCAGAGCCTGCGCGCCTTGCGCGCCGAGGCCGAGGCGCGGGTGGCGCAACTCGACTACGCAGGTGCCATAGACCGGCTCAAGGCCGCGCAGGATCGGTTGCAGCGTGCCGGGGCTTCCAATGCTTCGGCCGACTACATTGACGCCTCGATCATCGACACGCGGCGGCGTCAGATCGAGGCACTATTTAAAGAGCAGGCGCTCGAGAACTGAGTCGATGAACAGCCCCAGCACCGAGTAGATCAGCGAGCCCCACAGGGCGGCATAAAAGTCACGCACATGAAAGCCCTGGAGGATGCCGGCGGCCGACCAGAACATCAAGGCGTTGATGACAAACAAAAACAGCCCCAGCGTGACCAGCGTGACGGGCAGGGTGAGCACCAGCAGCACCGGGCGCAGCACCATGTTGAACAGCCCGATGACAAAGGCGGCAATCAGCGCCGCACCAAAGCTGCTGACAATCACCCCGCTGTATAGGTAAGCCACGCACAGCAGGGCAGCTGCACTGAGCAGCCATTTCAGGATAAGTTTCATGGCCCCGAGCTTAACGTGAACGAACGTCGTCATTGCGAACGAAGTGAAGCAATCCATG
>NZ_JACUUE010000113.1 GCF_014859475.1 Rhodoferax sp. | reverse complement strand
CAGCCTGTAGCCCGGATGTCAATCCGGCAGGCGTGCGATGACCGACAGTCCCGGATTGCGCTGTGCTGCATCACGGAACCTGTCTAAACTGCGCCCAGCCATTGCCAGATCAAACGCAAGCCCGTTTTACCTCCAGGAACCCACTTCACCATGAACCCCAATATCTCCCTGATCGGCGCCCCCACCGACATTGGCGCGGGTAGCCGCGGCGCCAGCATGGGGCCCGAAGCCCTGCGCGTGGCCAACATCAATCAGGTGCTGGAAAGCCACGGCCTTGAGGTGATTGACCGGGGCAACCTGAGCGGGCCGCGCAACCCATGGCTGCCGCCGGTAAACGGCTACCGCCACCTGGCCGAGGTGGCCGCCTGGAACCAGACCGTGTTTGATGCGGTGTATGCCGAACTCCAGCAAAACCGTCTGCCGATCTTGCTCGGTGGTGATCACTGCCTGGGGCTGGGCTCGATCAGCGCGGTGGCGCGCCACTGCCGTGACACCGGCAAAAAACTGCGCGTGTTGTGGCTCGATGCCCACGCCGACTTCAACACCAGCGCACTCACACCCAGCGGCAACATCCACGGCATGCCGGTGGCCTGCCTGTGCGGTTATGGGCCGACAGAGCTGACCGGCATCGGTGGCCAGGTGCCGGCCATCAACCCAAAATGGATGCGCCAGATCGGCATCCGCAGTGTCGATGCCGGCGAAAAACGGCTGGTGCATGAGGCCGGGCTGGAGGTGTTCGACATGCGCTTTATTGACGAGATGGGCATGCGCGCCGCGATGGAGCTGGCGCTGGCACTGGTGGATGCCAACACCCACCTGCACGTGAGTTTTGACGTGGACTTTCTGGACCCCGACATTGCGCCCGGCGTGGGCACCACCGTGCGCGGCGGCCCCACCTACCGCGAGGCACAGCTGTGCATGGAAATGATTGCCGACACCGGCCGCCTGGCCTCACTCGACGTCATGGAACTCAACCCGGCCTTTGACGTGCGCAACCGCACCGCCGAAGTGGCGGTGGATTTGATCGAGTCGCTGTTTGGCAAGAGCACGTTGATGCGCAAGGCGGGTTAGGCGTCACCAACCTGTGCGCTGATTTGATGTTTGCTTGAACTTGGCCGACCCGGACGGCATGGATTGCCGCGCTTCGCTCGCAATGACGACGCCCCTCGACGGCAAGCCTGCCTCATCTACCGCCGACTGCGCGTGCCAAAAATGGCCGAGCCCACGCGCACCATTGTGCTGCCCGAGGCAATGGCCGCCTCCAGGTCGGCGCTCATGCCCATTGACAACGTGTCGAGCGTCAGACCTTGCGCGTTTAAAGCTTCAAACAAATCGCTGGCCCTTTTGAACACAGCGCATGCCGCGTCAAAGTCTGGCGCCGGTTCAGGAATGCACATGATGCCGCGCAGGCGCAGGCGGGGCAAACTGGCCACCGCTTGCGCCAGCGTCAGCGCAGCTGCGGGTGCCACGCCCGATTTGGTGGGCCCGCCATCGACATTGACCTGGATGCACACCTGCAACGGTGCCAGATCAGCGGAGCGCTGTTCGCTCAGGCGCTCGGCAATTTTGAGCCGGTCAACCGTGTGCACCCAGTCAAAATGGCCAGCCACCAGCCGCGTCTTGTTGCTCTGGATCGGGCCGATGCAGTGCCACTCGATCGGCAGCCCACGCAGCGCGGTGATTTTTTCCACCGCTTCCTGGATGTAGTTTTCGCCAAAGGCGGTTTGCCCGGCGGCAAAAGCCGCCTGCACCGCCTCGGCACCAAAGGTTTTGGAGACGGCCAGCAACGTCACCGCGTCACCTGGGCGACCCGCGGCCAGGCAGGCGGCTTGAATGCGCTGTCGCACGGCAGCGAGTCGGGTTGAAATCTTGGTCATAATTGCATTGCAGTCTGTCAGGCTGCTAGCGTAACAAACAAAAAGGGCCTTCAGTGGACATTACCCAATTGCTAGCCTTCAGCGTCAAAAACAAGGCCTCTGATTTGCACTTGTCGGCCGGCTTGCCGCCCATGATCCGGGTCAATGGCGATGTGCGCCGCATCAACGTGGAGCCGCTGGACAACAAGCAGGTGCATGCCATGGTGTATGACATCATGAACGATGCCCAGCGCAAAAAGTACGAAGAATTCCTGGAAGTTGACTTCTCCTTTGAAATTGAAAGCCTGGCGCGTTTCCGGGTCAACGCCTTCAACCAGAACCGAGGTGCCGGCGCGGTGTTCCGGACCATTCCCAGCAAAATCCTCACCCTCGAACAGCTCAACTGCCCCAAGATTTTCGGCGAGCTGGCCCTCAAGCCACGCGGCATGGTACTGGTCACCGGCCCCACGGGCTCGGGCAAGTCCACCACGCTGGCGGCCATGGTGAACTACCTCAATGAAACCGATTTCGGCCACATCCTCACAGTAGAGGACCCGATCGAATTTGTCCACGAGTCCAAGAAATGCCTGGTCAACCAGCGCGAAGTGGGGCCGCACACGCAGAGCTTTGCGGCAGCGCTGCGCTCTGCCCTGCGCGAAGACCCCGACTGCATTCTGGTGGGCGAAATGCGCGACCTCGAGACCATCCGCCTGGCCATGACGGCGGCTGAAACCGGCCACCTGGTGTTCGGCACGCTGCACACCTCCAGTGCCGCCAAGACCATCGACCGGATCATCGACGTGTTTCCCGCAGCCGAAAAGGAAATGATCCGCGCCATGCTCAGCGAGTCGCTGCAGGCGGTGATCTCGCAGACGCTGTGCAAGACCAAGGACGGCCAGAGCCGGGTCGCCGCGCACGAGATCATGCTGGGCACCAGCGCCATTCGCAACCTGATCCGCGAGGCCAAGGTGGCGCAGATGTACTCGAGCATCCAGACCGGCAACAACGTGGGCATGCAGACCCTCGACCAGAATCTGACCGACCTGGTGCGGCGCAATGTCATCAGCGCGGCAGAGGCCCGCTCCAAGGCCAAAATTCCCGAAAACTTCCCAGGATAATCTTATGGAACGCGATCAAGCAAGCACCTTCATTACGGAACTGCTCAAGTTGATGACGAGTCGCAACGGCAGCGACCTGTTCATCACTGCCGACTTTCCGCCGGCGATCAAGGTCGATGGCAAGATCACCAAGGTGTCGCCACAACCCCTGAACGAGGGCCACACATTGGCGCTGACGCGATCCATCATGAACGACAAACAGGTAGCCGAGTTCGAGCGCACCAAAGAATGCAACTTTGCCATTGCGCCATCCGGTTTGGGCCGTTTTCGGGTCAATGCCTTCATGCAACAGGGCCGGGTTGGCATGGTGCTGCGCACCATTCCCATGACGCTGCCCACCATCGACAGCCTGAATTTGCCGCCCATACTCAAGGAGATCGTCAACACCAAGCGCGGGCTGTGCATCATGGTGGGCGCCACCGGCAGCGGCAAATCGACCACGCTGGCGGCCATGGTGGACTGGCGCAACGAGACCACGTTCGGCCACATCATCACCATCGAAGACCCGATCGAGTTTGTCCACCCGCACAAGAACTGCGTGGTCACGCAGCGCGAGGTGGGCATTGACACCGACACCTGGGAAGCCGCCCTGAAGAACACCCTGCGCCAGGCCCCCGACGTGATTCTGATGGGCGAGATCCGCGACCGCGAAACCATGGAGCACGCGGTGGCTTTTGCCGAAACCGGCCACCTGTGCCTGGCCACGCTGCACGCCAACAGCGCCAACCAGGCGCTTGACCGGATCATCAATTTCTTCCCCGAAGAACGGCGCGCGCAACTGCTGATGGACCTGTCACTCAACCTCAAGGCACTGGTGTCGCAGCGCCTGATTCCAAAACAGAACAGCAAGGGGCGTCTGGCGGTGGTCGAGATCATGCTCAACTCGCCGCTGATTTCTGACCTGATCTTCAAGGGCGAGGTGACCAGCATCAAGGAGGTTATGAAGAAGAGTCGCAATATCGGCATGCAAACCTTCGACCAGGCGCTGTTCGATGCTTATGAGAGCAACCAGATCACCTACGAAGATGCGCTGCGCAACGCCGATTCGGTCAATGACTTGCGCCTGCAGATCAAGCTCAACAGCCAGCGCGGCAAGAGCCAGAATTTGGCCGCTGGCACTGAATTCATGGCCATCGTCTAAAACAACCCAGGAGCCAAGCAGGCATGAACCCGAGAACCTACCCAAACACCCCCGCACAGCGCGTTGCCTTTTTAGGCCTGGGCGTGATGGGCTACCCCATGGCCGGCCACCTGGCGCGCGCCGGACACCAGGTCACGGTGTACAACCGCACCACGGCAAAGGCTGTGGCGTGGTGCGAGGAA
Organism: Rhodoferax sp.; assembly: GCF_014859475.1. GTDB lineage: Bacteria > Pseudomonadota > Gammaproteobacteria > Burkholderiales > Burkholderiaceae_C > Rhodoferax. Next base: position 3,505 of record NZ_JACUUE010000113.1, on the reverse strand, counting down.
CACACCGGTGCCGGTGGTTCCAGCGTGACCGTGCGTCACGCGCCCACGCCCTGCCTGGCGGCACACAACGCCGATCTGGTGTTCTGCTGCGTTGGCAACGATGACGACCTGCGCAGCGTGGTGCTGGGCGTTGACGGTGCCTTTGTCGGCATGAAGCCCGGTGCCGTGTTTGTCGATCACACCACGGCGTCGGCCAATGTGGCGCGCGAGCTCTATGCGGCGGCGCAAGCGCAGGGGCTCCATTTTGTCGATGCCCCGGTCTCGGGTGGCCAGGCGGGGGCGCAAAACGGCGCACTCACTGTGATGTGCGGTGGCGACCAGCCCGCTTTCGAGGCCGCACAACCGGTGGCCATGGCTTTTTCAAAGGCGTTCACCTACCTGGGCGCGAGTGGTGCCGGGCAATTGGCCAAAATGGTCAACCAGATTTGCATTGCCGGGCTGGTGCAGGGTCTGGCCGAAGCCATTGCCTTTGGCCAGAAAGCGGGCCTGGACATGAACCTGGTGCTCGACGTGATCGGCAAGGGCGCGGCGCAAAGCTGGCAACTCGACAACCGTGGCAAAACCATGGTGGCCGACCAATTCGACTTCGGCTTTGCCGTGGACTGGATGCGCAAAGACCTCGGGCTGGTGCTCGACGAGGCCAAACGCAACGGCGCCAGCCTGCCGGTCACCGCGCTGGTTGACCAGTTTTACGGAGATGTGCAGCGCCTGGGCGGGCAGCGCTGGGACACCTCCAGCCTGATCAAGCGGCTGAAATAAGTTTCCCCCTGAGCCGCGCCTGGTTGGCGCGTCTTCCCCTCAAGGGGACAACACCAGCGGCCCGGCAAAGCCGGTTCCACGGTGTTCTGGGTTAGACCATTGGGGCTTCCAGCTGACAGGTTAAGGACCTGTCTGGGAGACAGACGAACTTACCTGGTCGGGGTTGCCTTGGCTTCGCTGGCGGCGGGCTTGGGCAGCAGGGCGCGCAACTCGTCCTCGCTGAGGATTTCAAAAACGCGCACCACTTTTTGAACGCCAGGGGTTGCGCGCGCGATCTCGGTGGCGCGATCGGCCTCGCGCTGGGTGACACGACCCAACAGATAGACGGTGCCGCGCTCGGTGACCACCTTGAACGCGTTGACGTAAAGGTCCCTGGCATCGAGCAGGGCGGCTTTGACACGGCCGGTGATCAGGGTGTCGGAGGAGCGTTGCGTCAAGGAAGCATTGCCCAGCACCGCCAGCTCATTCACCACCGACTGCACGTTGTCAACGCGCGAGATGATCTGCTCGACCAATTGCGAATCCTGCAGGCTGGGCACTTCGCCGGTCAGCAGGACGCGACGGTTGTAGCTGTTGATGTTGACATGCACGCGCTCGCTCAGGTTGTCACGAACACGGCTGGCGCCGCGCAACTCAATGCCCTCGTCTTCCAGTTGCGCGCCTGCGGTGCGCCGATCGGTGGCCACCAACGAGCCCACCACGGCGCCACCCACGATGACCGGAAAACAGGCGCTCAACGAGGCACCCAGCGTGGCGCTGACGAGAATCAGGCCGAGAAGTTTTTTGCTTGCAAATGTCATGGTTTTGTCCTAGTCGCCAAGTAACAGGGTATCGACCGCATCGCACAGGCAATGCAGCGTCAAGAGGTGAACTTCCTGGATGCGCGCGGTGCGATCGTGGGGCACGCAGATGTGCACATCAGTGTCGCGCAGGGCCTGCGCCATCTTGCCGCCGCCGTGGCCGCTCAGGCCAATGACGACCATGTCGCGCGCATGCGCCGCCTCGATGGCGGCCAGCACGTTGGCCGAGTTGCCGCTGGTACTGATGGCCAGCAGCACGTCGCCGGGTTGCCCCAGCGCACGCACCTGGCGCGAAAAAATCTGCGTGAAATCGTAATCGTTGGCCACAGCAGTCAGGATTGAGCTGTCGGTGGTCAGGGCGATGGCCGCCAACTCGGGGCGTTCGCGCTCAAAGCGGCCAACAAATTCGGCCGAAAAATGCTGGGCGTCGGCGGCCGAACCGCCGTTGCCGCAACTCAGCACCTTGCCGCCGCTGGTGACACAGGCCAGCAGCGCCTGCACCGCGTCGGCAATGGGTTGGCTGAGCAGCGGGGCGGCCTGGTATTTGAGGTCGGCGCTGTCAATGAAATGTTGTTGAATACGTTGTTGCAGCATGGCCGCAATGATACCCGCGGCAAGTCTTTGCCGGCCGTGACCTGGCCCTGGTCAACCCCAGCTTTGCAAAGTCTTACATTCCGCCAGCCTCGAAGGCGCCCTCCAGCCACTCAAGGTGGCCGGCCTGCACCGCCACCACGTCAAAACGGCAGGGCGGCAGTGTGCCCAGGCGCATCAGGTAGTGGCGCGCCGCAAACACGATGCGCTTTTGCTTGGCCCAGCTGACGCTGGCCGCCGCCCCGCCATGGCTGCCTGACGCGCGACGGCGCACTTCGACAAAAACACAGGTGCCATCGGGTGCGCGCATGATCAGGTCAATCTCGCCACCGCCGCGCCCCGGGGTTCGATAATTGCGCACCAACAGGCGCAAACCAGCACGCTGCAAATGCGCCAGCGCCAGGTCTTCGGCCTGATCGCCGAGCTGTTTGGTGGTGGCTGGCGGCGACGCTACCTTACCCGTTTTGACCAGAGGAATACCCATTGACTTCAAGCTCCTTGACTCCCATTGGCGCCAGCTTTGCCCCGGCCCTGCTGGCCGCGCAACAGGCCTGTGGCCAGCAAAACTACCCGCGCGGTGCCTTGTATGTGGTGGCCACGCCGATTGGCAACCTGGCCGATATTAGCCTGCGCGCCTTGCACGTGCTGCAACTCGCCGACGTAATCGCCTGCGAAGACACGCGCCACACCCAGGCGCTGCTGCGCGCCTATGGCATCGACAAGCCATCGGCGCAGCTGCTGGCGCTGCACCAGCACAACGAGGCGCAGGCGGCGCAGACGGTGCTGGCGCGGCTGCGCCAGGGCCTGCGCGTGGCCTATGTGAGTGACGCCGGCACGCCCGCCATCAGCGACCCCGGCGCGCGCTTGGTGAATGATGCGCGCCAAGCCGGTTTGCCGGTGTTGCCGTTGCCCGGCGCCAGCAGCATCACCACCGTGCTGAGTGTGGCCGGCCTCACGCTGGATGCCCGGCACCCCGATGGTTTTGTTTTTGCCGGTTTTTTGCCCAGCAAAAGCGGTGAGCGCAATACCGCGGTGCAGGCGCTGGCGACTGAGGCGCGCGCGGTAGTCTTGCTGGAAGCACCGCACCGCATCGAGGCCCTGGCCGCAGCACTGGCCGTGTTGGGCGCGCGGGCAGTCACGGTGGGGCGCGAACTGACCAAGCAGTTCGAGGAAATTGCCACGCTGCCCGCGCAGGACTTTCCGGCTTGGCTGGCGCAGGACAGCAACCGCCTGCGCGGTGAATTTGCGTTGGTGCTGCACCCGGCACCAGCCGACGCTGCCAGCGGCCCCGACACCCGCGTGCTGCAATTGCTGCTGGCCGAGTTGCCGCTCAAAACCGCCGTCAAACTGGCCGC
>NZ_JACUUE010000004.1 GCF_014859475.1 Rhodoferax sp. | reverse complement strand
GGTAGAGCGCCGGACTGTTAATCCGTAGGTCCCTGGTTCGAGCCCAGGTTGAGGAGCCAAATAATATAAGCGAAGCAAGCCCTTGCAAGAAATTGCAGGGGCTTTTTTCATGCCCAGGTTGGTCTATCGGGACGGGTTGGGCATTGGTTCGGCGGTTGGTTGAATTGGCGCACACCATCAAACCCCGTTCGTTATCATTGCTGATTTAACGAGATCAACTTAATGAGAGTGACACATCGATGACTTGCTGGCCGCGGGCAGCGTCATTAAGGGCTTGAATTCATAAAACGCAGTAACGCAACGCTTGCGACGACCCATGTTCAGCTTCAGCTTCAGTTTCAAATTGGTCACCACGGCCTGCATCGTCATTTCGCTTCAGGCCTGTGCCGTGGTGGCAGTGGCCGATGCCGCTGTCACGGTAGTTGCCACGGGCGTCACAGTTGCCGCAAAGGCCGTTGGCGCTGTGGCCAATGCGGTGCTTCCTGACGGTGATGATGACTGACAACTGGCCCTGGAGGGCGGCGTTCTGGATGCTGGTGTTTGCCACGCTGTGGCTTTCGCTCATGCCAGCCGAGCGCATTCCATCGGCCTTCCACTTTTGGGACAAGGCCCAGCACGCGCTTGGCTTTGCAGCCCTGGCCTACTTCGGGCTGACGGGCTATGTGCTACAGGCGCGCCGCGTGCTGCTGGGGCTGGTGGTTTTCGGCATCGCCATCGAAGTGATGCAACACCTCAGCGGCTGGCGGCATGGCGATTGGCTGGACTGGGTTGCGGATTGCGCAGGTTTGTTGATTGGGTACGCGGCTTTGCGTGTGGCGAGCTTGCTTCGGCCTTGAGATTGCAAGCCAGTCCCAAATTCACCGGCCCTGCGGACAGCGTTTCTACTCCCACTCGATCGTAGCTGGCGGTTTGCTGCTCACGTCATAGGTGACGCGGTTAATGCCACGCACCTCGTTGATGATGCGGCTCGACACTTTTTTAAGCAGTGCATACGGCAATTCGGCCCAGTCGGCGGTCATGAAGTCGCTGGTTTGCACGGCGCGCAGGGCCACCACGTAGTCATAGGTGCGGCCGTCGCCCATCACGCCAACGCTCTTGACCGGCAAAAACACCGTAAAAGCCTGGCTGGTGAGGTCGTACCAGCTTTTGCCAGTGGCTTCGTCGATGAAATTGTTGAGTTCTTCAATAAAGATAGCGTCGGCCCGGCGCAGCAGATCGGCGTATTCTTTTTTGACTTCACCCAAAATTCGCACACCCAGGCCGGGGCCGGGAAACGGGTGCCGATAGACCATGTGAAACGGCAAGCCCAGTGCCACACCGAGTTCACGTACCTCGTCCTTGAATAATTCACGCAAGGGCTCAAGCAGCTTCAGCCCCAACTGTTCTGGCAGACCACCCACGTTGTGGTGGCTTTTGATGACCACGGCTTTTTTGTTCTTGGCACCACCCGACTCGATCACGTCGGGGTAAATGGTGCCTTGCGCCAGCCACTTGGCGCCATTTTTTGTTTTGTCTGATGCGGTCAGGGCAAGCGCTTGCGCCTTGAACACTTCGACAAACTCCCGGCCGATGATCTTGCGCTTGGCCTCGGGGTCGCTCACGCCGGCCAGGTGTCCCAAAAACTGGTCTGCGGCATCGACGCGAATCACCTTGGCGTGCAGCTTGCCGACGAACATGTCCATCACCATGTCGCCCTCGTTCAGGCGCAGCAAACCATGATCGACAAAGACACAGGTGAGCTGGTCGCCGATGGCGCGGTGAATGAGGGCCGCCGCCACCGATGAATCGACACCGCCTGACAAGCCCAGAATGACCTCTTCATCACCTACCTGGGCGCGAATGGCAGCCACCGCCTCGTTGATGTAGTCGCCCATGATCCAGTCGGCCCGGGTACCGCAGATGTCGAGCACAAAACGCTCCAAAATGGCCGCACCGCGCTTGGTGTGCGTGACTTCGGGGTGAAACTGCAAGGCGTAAAAGCGGCGCTCTTCGTCAGCCATGCCGGCAATCGGGCAACTGTCTGTGCTGGCCATCAGCTTGAAGCCATGCGGCAACTCGGTGACCTTGTCGCCGTGGCTCATCCAGACTTCGAGCATGCCATGGCCTTCGGATGTGGTGAAGTCCTGAATGCCTTCGAGCAAAGCGGTGTGGCCATGCGCGCGCACCCTGGCCGGGCCAAATTCGCGCTGGTGCCCGCTGGTGACCAAGCCACCCAATTGTTGCGCCATGGTCTGCATACCGTAACAAATACCCAGCACCGGCACGCCGAGTTCAAACACCGCTTGTGGTGCCTTGTCGGTGCTGTTTTCATAAACGCTGGCGTGGCTGCCCGAGAGGATGATGCCTTTGAGCTTGCCATCGCGGGCATAGGCGCGCACCCAGTCGGCGCTCACGTCGCACGGATGCACTTCGCAAAACACATGGGCTTCGCGGATGCGTCGGGCGATGAGTTGCGTGACTTGGGAGCCAAAGTCAAGGATGAGAATTTTTTGATGCATGGTCAGGCAGGCCAGTCGATTACTCGGCGCGGTAGTTGGGTGCTTCTTTGGTGATTTGCACGTCATGCACATGGCTTTCACGGATGCCGGCGGCGGTAATCTCGACGAACTCGGCCTTGTCTTGCATCTCGGCGATGGTGGCGCAGCCACAGTAGCCCATGCTGGCGCGCAAGCCACCAGCCATCTGGTAAATCAGGGCGATCATCGAGCCTTTGTAAGGCACACGGCCCTCGATGCCTTCGGGCACCAGCTTGTCGGCGTTGGGGTTGCCGGTGCTCGATTCCTGGAAGTAGCGGTCCGCACTGCCCTGCTGCATGGCACCAATACTGCCCATGCCGCGGTAGCTTTTGTAGCTGCGGCCCTGAAACAAAATTACTTCGCCGGGGGCTTCTTCGGTACCGGCAAACATGCCGCCCATCATCACCGTGCTGGCACCCGCCGCAATGGCTTTGGAAATGTCACCACTGAAGCGGATACCACCGTCGGCGATCAGCGGCACGCCGGTTCCCTTGATCGCAGTGGCCACGCTGTCGATGGCCATGATTTGCGGCACACCCACGCCCGCCACGATGCGCGTGGTACAAATGGAGCCCGGACCAATGCCGACCTTGACGGCATCCGCACCGGCTTCAACCAAGGCCAACGCCGCAGCACCGGTGGCAATGTTGCCGCCAATCACTTCAACATGGGGAAAATTCTGCTTGACCCAGCGCACCCGGTCCAGCACGCCCTTGCTGTGGCCATGCGCGGTATCGACCACGATGGCATCCACGCCGGCACGGGCCAGCAACTCCACACGCTCTTCGGTGCCCTCGCCCACGCCCACCGCCGCACCCACGCGCAACTTGCCCTGGGCGTCGCGCGCTGCATTGGGAAAGCTGGTCTGCTTGGTGATGTCTTTGACGGTGATCAAGCCTTTGAGCTCGAAAGCATCGTTAACCACCAACAGGCGCTCGATCTTGTACTGGTTCAACAGCACCTTGGCCTGCGTGATGGTGGTGCCATCGGGGACGGTGACGAGTTTGTCACGCTGCGTCATGATGTGGCTCACCGGCAGGTCCAGGCGCGTCTCGAAGCGCATATCGCGCCCTGTCACCAAGCCAACCACTTTGCCGCCATCGATCACTGGAAAGCCTGAAACCCCCAACTGCTCGGACAAGGCCATGACCTGGCGCACCGTGTGCTGCGGCGTAATGACCACCGGGTCGCGTAGCACACCCGATTCATAACGTTTGACCTTGGCGACTTTGGCCGCCTGCTGCTGCGCCGTCATGTTTTTGTGGACAATGCCAATGCCACCTTCCTGGGCAATGGCAATCGCCATGCGGGATTCAGTGACCGTGTCCATGGCCGCCGAAACCAGCGGCAGATTCAGCGCAATGTTGCGGGTTAAACGGGTGGCAAGGGAGGTGTCCTTGGGTAGGACTTGGGAGTAGGCTGGCACCAATAACACATCGTCAAAGGTGAGCGCTTTACCGATCAGGCGCATATTCAAAGCTCCAAATGGTGAATTGTATCTGCCACGCGAAACACCCGCGATAACAGCAATTGCGCGGCCTCACTCAGTAACCAGCCTTGGCACCCACACGTTTTTTGACGAACAAGCCGGCCGCGCGGCTCCCCTGGCTGACAAAGCGTTCGCGGCGCGCAACTTTTGGGTCCACCCGCAGGGGGCGGTAGATTTCTAACCGGTCATGGTCACGCAAGCACTGATTGAGCTTGGCCTTGTGGCCCCAGATGCCGATCAATGCATCATGGTTGTCGATTTCAGGATGACGCAACAGGAGCCCGCTTTGCTGCAATGCCTGCAACACTGTGCAAGGGGCATTCAGCAGCAATGTGACTTCATGGACTTCGCGCGCCCTGGGTGAATAGACGACGCTGACATTCAGCCGTGTTTCATTCACCATAAGCATGTTTGGCGCGCTTGACAAAGGCATCCACCATGCTGCCCGCGATTTTGTCAAATACCGGACTCACCAGTTTGCCAATGGCGCTCTCAAAACTGTAGGTAAGAACCAACTCGACTTTGCAGGCGCGCTGTGTGGCATCGCCCAGCGGCAAGAAATTCCACTCGCCTTCCAGTTTGGAAAATGGCCCGTTGACCAGGTTGATGATGACTTGGCGATTTTCAACGTGTGCGTTACGCGTGGTGAAAGTCTGGTGAATGCCAGAGAAGGCGATGCCAATTTCTGCCAACATGCCGTTTTCTTCATGGGCCACCACCCGTGCTTTGTCACACCAAGGCAAAAACTGCGGATACTGGTCCACATCGGTGACAAGCCGGTACATTTCAGCCGGGCTGTACCAAATTAACACGGATTTTTTGACGGTTTTCATAGAATGCGATTATGAGCAGGATTTTAGTCAAGCCTGACTTGCCTTCTTCAAACCCCAAAGTTAGCACATGGCCAAAAAACCCGACACATCTTCACGCATCGCAGACAACAAAAAAGCTGCTTTCAACTACTTTTTTGAGGAGCGGTTCGAGGCCGGCATCGTGCTGGAGGGCTGGGAGGTCAAATCTTTGCGCGAAGGCAAGGTGCAACTTACCGACGGCTACGTGGTGGTTCGAAGCGGCGAACTGTTCATCATTGGCTTGCAAATCAACCCGCTCGGCACAGCATCGACGCACATCAGTCCGGACAAACAGCGCACCCGGAAACTGCTGATGCACAAGGATGAAATCAAACGACTGATTGGCAAGGTGGAGCAAAAGGGGTACACCCTGGTACCGATCAACCTGCACTGGAAAAATGGCAAGGTGAAGTGTGAAATTGCCCTGGCCAAGGGCAAGGCAGAGCACGACAAGCGCGACACCATCAAGGACCGCGAAGGCAAACGCGAAGTGGAGCGGGTCATGAAAGGACGTCACCGCTAATCGCGAGGAAAGGATTTGTCAGACTGTTACAATCTGCGGTTTGCTGACAACATCCACAAACTCAAGGAACATTAATTATGGCATCTGGAAAACCCAAGAAAAAGAACCCGCGCCTGGCGTCGGGCCGTAAACGCGTCCGTCAGGACGTCAAAATCAACGCAGCCAACACCTCGCTGCGCTCCAAATACCGCACTGTGGTGAAAAATGTAGAAAAAGCAGTTCTGGGTGGCGACAAAGCCAAAGCCACTGAACTGTTTGCCAAGATGCAAGCCGTGGTTGACACCGTGGCTGACAAAGGCATTTTCCACAAAAACAAGGCAGCTCGTGACAAGAGCCGTCTGTCTGCCAAGGTGAAAGCCATGGCAGTGGCCGCCTGAAAACCAGGCAAATCGCACGCTGTCCTGAGGGATCAGGACAACGCCGTTTGTAACGGGTGCGCTGTCAGCAAAAGCAAAAAAGCCGTCTTCGTGACGGCTTTTTTGCTTTTGGTCATCTTGCGTGGACGTCAACAGTCGGCCATGATTTTCAGACTTTTTGGTGGTGGGGATGACTGTGATGGGGTTGGTGCGAATTGTGGGGTGGCGAGCCATGATGCACTTGCAACTCGTTGTCTTTGGCAAAACCCATTACAAAGTCCCAGGCCATGACATGATGGTCGCGCAGATCGTCGTGAACCACCACGCATCGCACGTTGTTCACGCTGGTTGGAATACACCAGGGCGAGTAGCCTAATTGACGTCCGATGGGCGCACCACCAGGGCGAAATTGACTCATCACGCCGGCCAGGCGTTCGGCCCAGTCGCTGGGACGAAAAGCCCGTCCACTGTGAGTGAGGCCCAGGATATACGTTTTTTTTGAAGTATGTTTAACCATCGGGTAGAGGTTGTTTTAAGCTTGCGCCAGGGATATTGCGGCGCTGCATCATTCTAGCTTCATCTTATGTCTTATACAAGACTTAAGTTGATCTGCCTTGCTGATTCAGCGCAAGACAAAGAAAGATCGGCTATGCGCTCAGATGCACAGCAGATGCTCGGTCTAAAATCCGCCCTCAACGGCCCAACCTGCGTTGGGCCGCTTTGCTTGTTGTCGCCCTTGAAAGACCCTCACCATGACCGTCGTCAGCCCAAAGCTCGAAGCCAGCTCCCCGCACGTGATGAACACCTACGGGCGCCTGCCCATCGCGCTCAGCCACGGTCAGGGCTGCCGGGTTTGGGACATCAACGAAAAGTGCTATCTGGACGCACTTGGTGGCATTGCCGTCAATACGCTGGGTCACAACCATGCCAAACTGGTGCCGGCGCTGCAAGACCAGATCAGCAAAATCATCCACAGTTGCAACTATTACCACACGCCCAACCAGGAGGTACTGGCAAAAAAGCTGGTGGAACTCTCCGGCATGACCAATGTATTTTTCTGCTCCACCGGTCTCGAGGCCAATGAAGCCGCCTTGAAGCTGGCACGCAAGTTTGGTCACGACAAGGGCATTGAACGCCCGGAAATTGTGGTCTATGAAAAAGCTTTTCACGGCCGTTCCATCGCCACCCTGAGCGCCACAGGCAACCCCAAAATCCAGATTGGGTTTGGCCCGCTGGTGGACGGCTTCATTCGCGTGCCGATCAACGACATTGACAGTCTGAAAAAAGCCACCGAAGGCAACCCCAACGTGGTGGCGGTATTTTTTGAAGCAATTCAGGGTGAAGGTGGCGTCAACCCCATGCACACGGACTACCTGCGCGAGCTGCGCGCGCTGTGCGACGAGCGCGACTGGCTGATGATGATCGATGAGGTGCAGTGCGGCATGGGCCGCACCGGCAAATGGTTTGCCCACCAGTGGACGGGCATCGTGCCCGACGTGATGCCGCTGGCCAAAGGCCTGGGCTCTGGCGTGCCGGTGGGCGCGGTAGTGGCGGGCCCCAAAGCCGCTCACATCTTTCAGCCCGGCAACCACGGGACCACCTTTGGCGGTAACCCGCTGGCCATGCGCGCCGGAGTGGAAACCATTCGCATCATGGAGGAAGATGGCCTGCTCGACAATGCCGCGCGCGTCGGAACTCATCTGAGCCAAGGCCTGGCACAAGCGCTTGCGGCTGAGTTGGCCAGCGGTGCGGTGCGCGAGATTCGCGGCCAGGGCTTGATGATTGGCGTGGACCTGGCCAAACCCTGCGGCACGCTGGTGCAGCAATGTGCCGACAACGGCCTGTTGATCAGCGTGACTGCCGACACCGTGATCCGCCTGGTGCCGCCCTTGATCATGACCGAGGCCGAGGCGGATGAAGTCATTCAAATTTTGTCCCCACTGGTACGGCAACTGCTGCAAGCCGCCTGACCCCCTACCCTTCGCTACCTTGGTTGAACCCATGACTGCCATCCAACACTACCTGCAATTCACCGACCTCAACGCCAGCCAATACGCTTATCTTTTCGATCGCGCAACGCTGATCAAAATGAAGTTCAAGGCCTACCAAAAACACCAACCTTTGGTGGATCGTACGTTGGCCATGATTTTCGAGAAAGCCTCAACCCGCACGCGTGTGAGCTTTGAGGCGGGCATGTACCAACTTGGCGGCAGTGTGGTGCACCTGACCACTGGCGACAGCCAACTCGGACGTGCCGAGCCGATCGAGGACAGCGCCCGGGTTATCAGCCGCATGGTTGACCTGGTGATGATCCGTACGTTTGAACAAGCCAAGATCGAGCGTTTTGCCGAGTTTTCGCGGGTGCCTGTCATTAACGGCCTGACCAACGAGTTTCATCCCTGCCAGATTCTGGCTGACATCTTTACCTACATTGAGCACCGTGGCTCCATTCAGGGAAAAACCGTGGCCTGGGTGGGTGATGGCAACAACATGGCCAACACCTGGCTGCAAGCCGCCGAGCTGCTCGACTTCAAGGTGAACGTGAGCACCCCAAGCGGTTATGAAGTCAATGAAAAAATGGCATCGATCACCGGCAAGATCAGCCCGAACCACTACCAAACTTTCAGCAACCCGATGGATGCCTGCCGCGGTGCCGACCTGGTCACCGCCGATGTCTGGACCAGCATGGGTTATGAGGCTGAAAACGAGGTGCGCAAACAAGCCTTTGCAGCCTGGCGGGTCACTGCCGACATGATGGCGGTGGCCAAACCCACTGCCCTGTTTATGCACTGCCTGCCAGCCCATCGCGGCGAAGAGGTCGATGCGGACGTGATTGACGGCGCCCAAAGCGTGGTGTGGGACGAAGCAGAGAACCGCATGCACGTGCAAAAAGCGCTGATGGAATTCTTGCTACTGGGCCGTTTGTCCTGACCGACCAAACCTGTGGGTAGCCGTCGTCAAGGTGTTGCGCACCAAGGCGCGGCATCATGTGCCAACGCCATCCAGAGCGCCCACCCCGAGCTCGCTGCCAGGGCAAGGCCAGCTACCCGAACGCCCCAATCGCCATTGCGGTTACCGCGCAACTTCAGCCACAGCCACGGCCCGAGCATCATTGAGACACTGGTACCCATGGCAAACAGGGCCATCACCATGGCGCCTTCCAGTGGTCCACCCGCCAAGGCGGCAACCAGCAGCGCGGAGTACAACAGGCCACAGGGCAGGAAGGTCCAGACTGCGCCAATCAGCAAGGGCGCACTGGTGCCCTTCCCGGAAACCAGAGTCTTGACGCTTACCCAGATTTTTCTGCCTGCCTGCTCCATCCAGACGGGTTGCTGGGCTTTCCACATCAGCAACAAGCCCAAGACGATCATGGCCACATGAAACATCGACCAGACAGGTCGCAGGGCGCTGGACTGTACCGTTAGCCAGCCCAGGCCTTGCATGGAGGCCGCAGCCACAGCACCCAAGCTTGAGTACCCCAGCACCCGACCTAACTGAAAGGTCCACATCGCGGCGGTGCCACGCGTTCCTGCGGCCTGGCCAATACCGGCGCAGGCCGCGCCACACATGGCGATGCAATGGGGGCCGCCGACCAGTCCCATGAGCAGCGCCGTCGTGGCAAGGGTGGTTTGCATCCCCCGAATTTAGAGGATCTTGGAAAACTTGGCGCGGGTACGGTCAGTTTGTAAGTAACGGTCGAACACCATGGCGACTGCCCGCACAAAGAACCAGCCCTTGGTGGTCACCTGGATGCCGCTGTCATCGAGTTCAACCAGACCTTCCTCGACCTGGCTTTTCAATACTTCCATTTCTTTGGCGAAATAGTCCTTGAATTTGATCAGGTAAGCCGACTCGATGGATTCATAGGCCAATCTTCCCTGACACATCAAGGCCATGATCACGCTGCGACGCAGCAGATCATCCTTTGACAGTGCCAAACCCTTGACAACGGGGAAATGCCCTTGGTCAAGAAAGTCGTAGTACTCTTCCAGCGTTTTCGCGTTCTGGCTGTAGGTGGCGCCGACCCGCCCGATGGACGATACGCCAAGACCAATCATGTCGCACTCCGGCTGCGTGCTGTAACCCTGGAAATTACGGTGCAAGCGCCCTTGCCGTTTGGCGACGGCCAGAGAGTCATCAGGCAAGGCAAAGTGATCCATGCCGATGTAAACATAGCCTGCCGCCATCAGCGCCGCCATGGAGCGCGACAACATGGTCACTTTAGAGGCCGCCGTAGGAATTTCGGTGGACGATATACGGCGCTGCGGTTTGAAGCGCTCTGGCAAATGCGCGTAGGCATAGAGCGCGATGCGGTCGGGTTTGAGTTCAGCAATCTGGACCATGGTGCGATCAACCGATTCAGGTGTCTGCTCAGGCAAACCATAAATCAGATCAACATTGATCGACTCAAAGCCACGTTCGCGCGCGGCGCGCACCAAGTCAAACACCTGCTCGGCGGGCTGAACGCGGTGAACGGCTTTCTGCACTGCCGGTTCAAAATCTTGCACGCCAAAGCTCAGCCGATTGAAGCCCATGTCTGCAAGGGCGTCCAGTCGGCCATGGTCGATGGTGCGGGGATCGATCTCGATGGAATATTCACCATTCGGGATCAAGTTGAAATTGCGGCGCAACATGCCCATCACCTGGCGTAACTCGTCATCCGACAAGAAGGTCGGTGAGCCGCCACCAAAATGCAATTGGGACACCGTTTGGCTGCTTCCAATGTGCTTGATGTGAAGGTCAACCTCGCGACTGAGGTAGTCGATGTAGGCCGTCGCACGGTCGTGGTGTTTTGTGATGATCTTGTTGCAGGCACAGTAGTAGCACAGCGACTCACAAAAAGGGATATGCACATACAAAGACAGCGGCAAGGCAAAAGCGGCCGCCCCGGAACGCCGCTGTTCCAGCGCCTGTATGTAATCCTGAGCGGTAAAAGCCTCAACAAATCGATCAGCCGTCGGGTAGGATGTGTAGCGCGGACCAGACACGTCATACTGCCGGATCAGACTCTCGGAAATAGGCTCAGCGACACTTTCGATCATTGTCTTTCCTTTGAAATTTGTTTGAATATGCCGTCAACGCGACCTGATTTTCTTGATGTCGATCAATAAATTGGAAGAAATGACACCCTGAGTTCCTTTTGCATAAAATTGATATACGTCAGGTATCATCGTCAAAGAGTGTCAAAATCAATCCAATGAACCATCAGACCATCAAAATCGCTTGTGCAAACTGCAATATGCGTGAATTATGCATGCCCATCAGCCTGAGCGAAGGTGACCTTGAACGTATTGATGCCATCATCGGTGTCCGCAAGAAAATCAAACGGGGCGAAACGCTCTACCACAATGGTGACAGGTTCAACAACCTGTACGCCATCAGGACCGGGTTTTTTAAAACATGCATCACGTCTGAAGACGGGCGCGATCAAGTGACCGGCTTTCAGATGGCCGGCGAAGTCATCGGCCTCGATGGCATTGTGAATGACCAACACACTTGCGATGCCGTTGCCCTGGAAGATGCTGAAATTTGCACCATGCCATTCGCCCAGATTGAAGACTTGTCGCGCGAGGTGAATGCGTTGCAGCATCACATGCATAAAATCCTGAGTCGAGAAATCGTTCGCGAACATGGTGTCATGTTGCTGCTGGGCAGCATGCGTGCCGAAGAGCGTTTAGCGGCGTTCCTGCTGAATTTGGCGCAACGATTGCATGCCCGCGGATTTTCACAATCGGAGTTGATTCTGCGCATGACACGTGAAGAAATTGGCAGCTTTTTGGGTCTCAAGCTGGAGACCATCAGCCGCACTTTTTCGAGATTTGTTGAAGACGGCATTGTTGAAGTCAAGCAGCGTCACGTTCGCATCGTCAACACAACGGCACTTCAGGAAATCATGAACCCGAAGTAAGCGCGCTGCATCGAGCCGTCACTTGTCGGGCGGCACGATGCCAGTCGTGGCATGGTTGCGACCCATCATGGCTGGCGCCTCACCACTTTGCATGCGCAGCGCCTCGATCGACATGTCAGACTGCCGGCCCTGCTGGTACGTGGTTTCATCCACAATTTCATTTGGGCGGCTCATGGCCAGATAAAGTGTGACAAAGCCGGCGACCACCACAATGGCCGGGCCTGCAATCACCATCCAGACGAACCCATGCTGCCACCAACGATCATTCGAGTTTTCCAAGGCTGTGTTCATGTCAATATTCCGGTTGTGGGGCATCATTTTTACCAAAAGAGAAAAGACTTGATTTCCCGTGCAAGGAAACCAAGTCCTCAAAACATCAGCCAGCAGCTTATTTGTTTGAAAGTCCCCAGATATACGCAGTCAGCACATGGATTTGTTCATCCGTCAATTTGCCACCATTTTCGATAGCTTGCGCCGGCATGACGTTCACCTTGCCGTTATTGACCATCTCGACGATGACTTTTTCACCATATCCGTGCAGCCAGATGTTGTCGGTCAGGTTGGCTGACCCGATGGCCTGCATACCCTTGCCGTCCGCCCCATGGCAGGCTGCACAGACAGCAAATTTTTCTTGACCCAACGCGGCGCGCGTTGCATCGTGCGGACTTCCCGACAAGCTGAGCACGTAATGCGCCACGTTTTTGACATCATCGGCACTGCCCACTGCGGCAGCCATGGGGGGCATATTGCCCATGCGACCGCCAACCAGGGTTTCCTTGATCTTTTCGGTGGTGCCACCATACAACCAGTCGTTGTCAGTCAAATTGGGAAAACCTTTGTTACCGCGGGCATCAGAGGCGTGGCACTGCGCACAATTGTTACCGTACAAGCGCTCACCAATGGCCATGGCCTGCGCGTCCTTGGCAACCTCTTCAGGTGGCATGGCCATGAACCGGGCATAGATCGGCGCCACTTCAGCGTTGCCCTTCTCCACTTCTGCCTGATGTTGGCCGTGGGATGTCCAGCCAAGCTTTCCGGGGTTGCTGCCCAAACCAGGGTAAAGCACAAGATAGCCCAAGGAAAAAA
The DNA here is from genome assembly GCF_014859475.1 of Rhodoferax sp. Lineage (GTDB taxonomy): Bacteria > Pseudomonadota > Gammaproteobacteria > Burkholderiales > Burkholderiaceae_C > Rhodoferax. The sequence continues at coordinate 25,908 of NZ_JACUUE010000004.1, read as the reverse complement.
CGATGGTGAGGACGAACATATAGGTCCACCAACGCGGCAACGGGTTGTTCATCTCACGCAAGTCGCCATCCCAGACGTGTCCAGTCGAATTATCAGCAGCCGTAGTTGCCTTCATTTTCCCTGTGACAATCAGCAAGACCAAGCAAGCGATGATGCCGACCAAAGTGATGCCGGAAATATAAATTTCCCAAAAATTGCTTGTGAAATCGCTCATTTTTATTCCTATCAGGTGAAATGGTCAGTCCTGCTCAAAAGGCAGGTTGGCAGCTTTATCGAACTCAGCGGCATTCTTGCGGGAGTAGGCCCAAGCAATAATCCCGATGAAAGTCAGGAAGCTGACCACAGTGACCAGTGAGCGAAGCGTGTTGACATCAAAGTCCATACAACTCCCCTTTTATTCCGATGTCGTACCGAGAACCTGGAGATAGGCCACCATGGCATCCATCTCGGTCTTACCTTGGAGCTCTTCGACCGAAGCAGCAATTTCAGCGTCGGTGTAGGGCACCCCCACTTTGCGCAGGGCAGCCATGTGTAGGGGAATGCTGGCGGCATCCACCGGCGTGTTCATCAACCAGGGATAAGCCGGCATGATGGACTCGGGCACCAGATCACGCGGGTTGTTCAGATGGGTGATCTGCCATTGGTCGCTGTACTTGCCGCCAACGCGGTGCAGATCAGGGCCGGTACGCTTGCTGCCCCACTGGAAAGGATGGTCATAAACAAACTCGTTGGCCTTGGAGTAAGGGCCATAGCGCAGGGTCTCGGCACGGAACGGACGAATCATCTGCGAGTGGCAGTTGTAGCAGCCCTCTCGGGTGTAAATGTCTCGACCGGCCAGTTGGAGCGCGTTGTAGGGCTTGAGACCTGGGGCTGCCACCGTGGTTGATTTCTGGAAGAACAAGGGCACGATTTCTACCAATCCGCCGAACAACAACACAATCAGGATCAAAACGATCATCAATCCGTTGTTGGTTTCGATCGTCGAGTGCGACAGGCCGCCGCTTTGATTTGAATTAGACATAGTTTTGATTCCTCAAGCGTGAGCAGCAACAGCCGGAATATTGACTGTCGCAGAGCGACCCGCCGTGGCTGTTTTAATGGTGTTCCACAGCATGATGATCATGCCCGAGAGGTACAACAGACCACCCGCCAAACGCAGAACGTAGAACGGATAGCTGGCCTTGACAGATTCCACAAAAGTGTAGGTCAAGGTGCCGTCAGGGTTGATCGAGCGCCACATCAGGCCCTGCATTACGCCGGCGATCCAGAGCGCCGCGATGTAGAGCACGATGCCGATGGTGGCCATGTAGAAGTGAACTTCGATGGCTTTCACGCTGAACATCTGCTTTTGACCGAATAGGCGCGGGATCAGGTAATACATGGAGCCCATGGTAACCAGCCCCACCCAGCCCAAGGCGCCGGAGTGCACATGGCCCACGGTCCAGTCGGTGTAATGCGACAAGGCATTCACCGTCTTGATAGCCATCATCGGGCCTTCGAAGGTGGACATGCCGTAGAACGATAGCGACACAATCAGGAACCGCAGGATGGGGTCATCGCGCAGTTTGTGCCAGGCGCCAGACAGGGTCATGATGCCGTTGATCATGCCGCCCCAGCTGGGAGCCAGCAAAATCAGGGAAAACACCATGCCGACAGACTGGGTCCAGTCAGGCAGGGCGGTGTAATGCAGGTGGTGAGGTCCGGCCCACATGTACGTAAAGATGAGCGCCCAAAAGTGAACAATGGACAGGCGGTAAGAATAAACAGGACGACCGGCCTGCTTGGGAATGAAGTAGTACATCATGCCGAGGAAACCCGCAGTGAGGAAAAAGCCCACCGCGTTATGGCCGTACCACCACTGCACCATGGCATCCTGAACACCTGCGTAGGCCGAGTACGACTTCATGCCCATGAGCGCCACCGGAATCGCCGCGCTATTGACCAGGTGCAGCAAAGCCACCGCCAGGATGAACGCACCAAAGAACCAGTTGGCCACATAAATGTGCTTGATCTTACGGGTTCCAACCGTGCCAAAGAAGTTGATGGCATAAGCCACCCAAACCACGGTGATCAGGATGTCAATCGGCCATTCCAGTTCAGCATATTCCTTGCCAGAGGTGAACCCCAAAGGCAAGGAAATGGCGGCCGAAAGAATGACCAGTTGCCAGCCCCAAAAAGTAAATGCGGCAAGCTTGTCACTGAAGAGGCGAACCTGGCAGGTTCGCTGTACCACATAGTAAGAGGTGGCAAAGAGCCCGCAACCACCAAATGCAAAAATGACTGCATTGGTATGCAACGGACGCAATCGCCCGAAGGACAGCCACGAAATACCCAAATTGAGCTCTGGCCATGCCAGCTGGGCAGCGATGATCACGCCAACCAGCATACCGACCACACCCCAGACCACAGTCATGATGGCAAACTGTCTGACAACCTTGTCGTTGTAAGTTGTTGCCTGCGAATTTGCAAATGCCATAGTTACCTCATTTTTCAGTTAGCGGCGGAGTGTGCTCGCATCACCACTTGCGCCATTTGATCCAAATCAACTTCCCTCAAGATTTCTTATCAATCCTTAAGAATTCTCTCCCCCTCTTGCTCCATATCTTCAAATTGTCCACTGTAAATTGCCCACCAGATGCCTCCGATGATGAAAAAAACCAACACGACCGAGAGGGGTACAAGAAAATAAAGTATGTCCATTAAGTATCCTGTTCAACCTGACTGTCTCTTGACAAACGCAAGGCATTGAGCACCACCAACAAGGAACTGCTGGCCATGCCCAGCCCCGCGAGCCAAGCTGGCAACAGGCCAAAAACGGCCAGCGGCACGCAAATCGCGTTGTAGATGGCTGCCCAGGCCAGATTTTGCCTCACAATTTTCAAGGTTCGGCGCGATAGCAGCAACGCCTCTGCCACATTGGCCAATCGACTACCGGAAACCAGAAAATCTGCCTGTGCCTGCGCCAATGGTACCGCTTGGCCAAACGCAAAAGACACATGTGCACCCGCCAGCACCGGTCCGTCGTTCAGGCCATCGCCAACAACGGCCACTTTGTGGCCCTGAAGCTGCGACTCACGCAGGAAGTCAAGCTTGTCCTGCGGTGAACATTGCCCTCGGGCCTTTGCTATGCCGACCGTTTCTGCAACCCATTGCGCCGCATCACTGGCATCACCTGAGAGCAAATACACCTTGATGCCGGCGCGCTGCAAAGCGCTTACCGTGTCTTGAGCATCCGGGCGGATATCTTCCTGGAGTTCAAAACTGGCAAGCCAGCCTTGCGCATCACTCAAGTGCACCTGCAAAGCATTGCCATCGGCTTGTGCCACGCCGCAGAAGCTGGCAGAACCCAGGCGCAGGTCCTTGGTGGCGTCTGCGTCACCCGCCAAGCTGACGCTGGCACGAATGCCCTGCCCGGCCAGCTCCGTGACTTGCTCAGCGCGCCAGTGGTTGGGCATTGCCGCCGACCTTGCGGCGACCACAATGGCTTTGGAAACCGGGTGCAACGAATGCTGCGCCAGCGCCAGGGCCATAGCCAGCACCTCAGGCTGTGTCAGACCTTGCCGCACTTGAATGTCATTGAGCACCATGGCATCGCGCGTCAGGGTACCGGTCTTGTCAAAAAGTACGGTATCCACAGCAGCCAGGGACTCGAACGCATCGAGTCGGCGCACCAGCACGCCGCGCCTGGCCAGCGTACCGGCCGCCGACAGCATGGCCGCCGGCGTGGCCAAGGACAGGGCGCACGGGCAGGTGACGATCAGCACCGACACCGCGACCATCAGCGCCCGCTCGGGGTCGGTCTGCCACCAGTAGGCACAGGCCACGCCGGCAGCAATCAACACGCCAATCAAAAACGGCTTGGCAATGGTGTCAGCCAAGCGGGCCAGCTTGGGCTTGCTGGTGGAGGCACTCTCCATCAAGTTGACCATTTGGGCAAAGCGCGTTTGAGCCCCCACCCGATCCACACGCATCTGCACCGTGGCTGACAGGTTGTGGCTGCCTGAAATCACCTCGTCGCCCACCTGGCGCGACAAAGGCCGGGATTCACCCGTCAGCAAGGCTTCATCCACCGATGTGTGGCCAAGCAATAACACACCATCGGCAGGAAAAGCTTCGCCCGGCAACACGCGAATCACATCGCCCGACTGCAGGCGCCGCACCGGCACGCGTTCAAATTGCCCGTCTGGCTTAAGCCGCAACACACTGTCGGGCAATCGGTTCATCAAGGCCTCGAGCGCGCCAGCCGTCCTGTCACGCAGTCGCAATTCCAGCCAGCGCCCAGCCAGCAGAAAGAACACAAACATGGTCAGCGAGTCAAAAAATACCTCATGACCGAATACACCAGTTGGATCAAACGTGCCTGCGCTACTGACCACAAAGGTGATCAGCATGCCCAGAGCCACCGGCAGGTCCATGCTGACGCGCCGATGCAGCACATCACGCCAGGCATTACTGAAAAAGGGACCGCATGAAAAAAGGATCACCGGCAAGGTCAACACCCAGGATGCCCAGCGCAGCAGCTGCTCCATTTCCGCGCTCAGGTCGCCTGGCTGCGCCACGTAGGCGGGGTAGGCGTACATCATGACCTGCATCATGCACAGGCCGGCCACCATCATGCGCCACAAGGCTTTGCGCGACTCTGCCAGTCGGCGCTCGCGGGCAAACACATCGTTGGCCGGCACCGCGCTGTAACCGGCCGCCTGCACGGCCCGCATCCAGGCCGAAGGGGCAACCGCTGCAGCCTCCCAAACCACCTTGGCGCGGTGGCTACCGGCGCTGACCTCCACGTTGCGCACCCCAGGCACAGCCTTGAGAGCATCTTCAATGGTCAACGCACAGGCCGCACAGTGCATGCCTTCAATCAACACATTCGATTCCCATTGGCCGGGCTGACTCGCCACCTGACGGCTAAAGGCAGCCCACTCCTGTTCATCGTCGAGCAATGCCAGCGACGCTGCTGCCTCTTGCCCGTGCGCCATGGTGTCAGACCCTGGCGGCTTTGTGCCGGGTTGGCGCAGCACAGACTCGGCGTCTCCAAAAATCGTGGGTAACATAAATTTTTTATCAGAGTTAAGTGACCGGAGCTATCCGATCACTGACTTTTATCAACTGCCAAGCGTCAAATCAAGGTGTATGCTGGCAACTTCAACACGCTGGAGACATCATCATGTACGACAAAATTCTTCTCGCGACCGACGGTTCAACATTGTCCAAAAAAGCCGTGAGCAGCGCCATTTCGCTTGCCGCCCTGACAGGCGCGAGTCTGGTCGCTCTGAAAGTGGTTCCCCGCTATCCGCAAAGCTATTTCGAGGGCGGACTGGCCTTGCAGGCAGCAGAGGTGGGACGCATCGAAAAACAATGGGCCGAAGAGGGGCAGGCGGTCGTTGATCAAGTCAAAAAATTAGCCGAAGAACAAGGGGTCAAGACGCGCGCCCTGACCATCAAATCGGACATTGTCTCAGATGCCATCATCGCCAGTGCGCGCAAGCATAAATGCGATTTGATCGTGATGGCCTCGCATGGTCGCAAAGGCGTGAAGCGATTGTTGCTGGGCAGTGAAACACAACAAGTCCTGACGCACTCGCACATCCCTGTGCTGGTTTTGCGATAAGCCGGCAAGACTCAAGTCACCCTGAATTCGGAGTGGCATGCGTGACCATTTCAACTGTATTGCGCGCGTAGCAAATTCTTTTGCACCTTGCCCATGGCGTTGCGCGGCAGTTGCGCCACCACATGGCATTGCTTGGGCACCTTGTAATTGGCCAGGCCTGCTTTGAGTACGGCCAGAATTTGAGCTGAATCCAGCGCCGCTCCAGGCCGTGGCACCACCACGGCCACGCCAACCTCGCCAAAGTCGGCATGTGGCACGCCGACCACCGCGCTTTCTGCCACGCCAGGCAGGTCGTTGATAAAGCTCTCCAGTTCGGCCGGATAAACGTTGTAGCCGCCGCTGATGATCAGGTCTTTGCTGCGGCCCACGATGGTGACGTAAGCTTCTGCATCGACGCGGCCCACATCGCCGGTCTTGAAAAAGCCGTCAGTGGTAAATTCTTCGGCTGTTTTCTCTGGCATGCGCCAGTAGCCGGCAAACACATTCGGGCCCTTGACCTGGATGTCGCCAATGTCACCGCTGGCCAGTTCAGTGCCCTGCCCGTCCACCACCCGCAGCGTGACGCCTGGCAGCGGGAACCCCACGGTGCCGCCCCGACGCTCCCCGCGGTAGGGATTGGAGGTGAGCATGATGGTCTCGCTCATGCCGTAGCGCTCCAGAATGGTGTGGCCGGTGCGCTCCTGCCAGGCGGCAAAGGTGTCGAGCAGCAGCGGCGCCGAACCCGAAACAAACAGCCGCATACGCTGTGCAACTTCCCTGGTCAGCCCCGGCTCGGCCAGCAAACGCACGTACAGCGTGGGCACCCCCATGAACACTGTGGCTTGTGGCATGTGCTTGAGCACGACCTTGGGGTCGAATTTACCCAGCCAGATCATCTTGCTGCCGTTAATGAGGGCGCCATGAATGGCCACGAAAAGCCCGTGCACATGAAAAATCGGCAGTGCATGAATCAGCACGTCGCCGCCTTGCTCCGGGCTGCGCCAGCCCCAATATTCTTTGAGCACCAGGGCGTTACTCAGCATGTTGCCATGGGTGAGCATGGCGCCCTTGGAGCGACCCGTGGTGCCGCTGGTGTAAATGATCACCGCCACATCGTTGGGCTTTTTGATGGCAACGGCATGCTGGTCCGAGGCATGGGCCGCGCGCGCCAGCAGGGAGCCTGTGCGGTCGTCGTTCAAGGTAAAGACGTGGCGCGTACCCGCCTTGAAGGCCAGCGTGCTGACCCAGCCAAAATTTTGATCGCTGCACACCACCACGGCGGGTTCGGCATTGCCGATGAAATAGTCAATCTCGGCGCTTTGGTAGGCGGTGTTGAGCGGCAAAAAAACATAACCGGCACGCAGCGTGGCCAGGTACAGCATCAGCGCTTCGACCGACTTTTCAACCTGCACCGCGATGCGCGAGCCGACTGGCAATTCCAGCGAGCACAAAAAGTTGGCCAACATGGCGGTGCCCCGATCAAGATCGCGCCAGCTGTAGCACTGGCCCGCATCGGTTTCAATGGCACAACGCTCCAGATCACCAGGAAAAGCCCGGCGCAGGTGTGCATAAAGGTTGGCAGAGACTTCAGACACGGTAATTTCCTCGTTGTTACAAGCGAATCAGGCTGTGTTGACTAAAGAGATTCATCAAAACCTGGGTGGCCGCTTTTCCAGAAAGGCGTGGATCCCCTCGCGCTGCTCGGCACTGTCAGCGTAATCGTAGGCTGTGGCCAGCAGGGTTGACAGCGGCTCTACCTGTGCCATCAAAGGTTTGGGAAGCGGCAGGGCATCCAAAAGGACAGGCGACGAATTCAGCACACGCAGCGTTTGCTTGTTCAGGCGCGCCGCTTGCGGGGCCAACTGGCATATGCGCTGCACCGTGGTCTGGGCCAGTGCTGCCAGATCAATATCTGCCACCACCCGGCTCAAAAACCCGCGCTGCAGCATTTCTGGCGCGCCCAGCACCGCTGCCTCCAGCAGCATCTGGCGGGCAGTCACCAGGCCGACTTCGCGCGCCACCAGCGCCGCCTCGCGCGGGGCCATTGGAAAGCCGAGCCTGGCAATGGGCGCGCCAAACCGGGCCGACTCCGCCGCCAGCCGGATGTCGCAGCAACTGGCCAACTCAACGCCTGCACCCATGCAATTGCCGGCAATTTGCGCCACCATCGGCACGTCGCAAGCCTGCATGGTGCGCAGGGCACCCCAGACCTCGACCTCATGAAACTCGCGCAATGAGGCTTCGTTGAACCTGAACGCTGCATATTCAGAGATGTCGCCACCGGCACAGAAATGCGCGCCCTGCCCTGAAATCAGCACACAGCGCACGTCCGTGCTGTGCTGAATGCGCTCAAAGACAGCTCGCAACTCCTGCCACATGGCGCGCGACATGGCGTTGAAACGGCCAGGGTAACTTAGCGTGACATGCGCCACGCCATCGCTCTGTTCAAACTTGATTTTTGCGGTCATTCTCTGTGTTTAAATGAAAGTCACGCGCAGCAATGCAAGCGCAATCAGTGACGATTTTTGCTTAAATTTTGGGCTGGCTGCCTGCCTGCCCACCACCACAGGCCCAGACCACCCAAAATCATCGGCAGGCACAGCCACTGGCCCATGCTCATGCCCAGAGACAGCAAGCCAAGGTGCGCGTCGGGCTCGCGGAAAAACTCGGCAATGAACCTTAACACACCGTAGCCGACCAGGAACATGGCCGCCACCCGGCCCTGGGCGTGCGCCTTGCGCGCATAAAGCCACAGCAGCACAAACAGCAACAAGCCTTCGAGCAGGAATTGGTAGATTTGCGACGGATGGCGCGGCAAGTCGCCGGCCCCCCTGAACACCATGCCCCAGGGCAGATCCGGGCTGGTCACCCGGCCCCATAACTCACCATTGATGAAGTTGCCGATTCGCCCGGCGGCCAACCCCGTGGGCACACAGGGCGCCACAAAGTCGGCCACCTGCAACCAATGCCGACCGCGTGAATGCGCAAACCAGAGCATCGCCACGATCACGCCGAGCATGCCGCCGTGAAAACTCATGCCACCTTGCCAGACCGCGAACACCTCGAGCGGATGCGCCGCGTAATACAGCGGCTTGTAAAACAGGCAGTAGCCCAGGCGGCCGCCCAAAACCACGCCCATCACACCCAAAAACAGAATGTCTTCGACATCCTGCTTTTTCCAGGCTTGCGGGCCGACCAGCGACGCAAACGGCGGATGGTGCAGGCGCAGGCGCCCCAACCAGACAAACAGGCCAAAGGCGGCCAGATAGGTCAGCCCGTACCAATGGACGGCCAAGGGGCCGAGTTGCAAGGCGACCGGATTTATTTCAGGATGAATCAGCATGTTCGGCATTGTCTCGCAAGCCGGCGTGAAATTTGGCAACCAAGGGTCTTTAAAATAAGTCCACGCGCCGCGCACCCATGCCCGGCGTTCGGCCTGAGCACTGCAACCAACCCGAGTGAACTTTTATGAACACCAAACCCGTCGTCATGAACCCGCGCAGCAAAAATATCACCGAAGGAAAATCGCGCGCGCCCAACCGCTCCATGTACTACGCCATGGGCTATGATGGCGACGATTTCAGCAAGCCCATGATCGGTATTGCCAATGGTCACAGCACCATCACGCCATGCAACTCGGGCCTGCAAAAGCTGGCTGATGCCGCCATTGCCGCCATCGAGGAAGCCGGTGGCAACGCCCAGGTGTTTGGCACCCCGACCATTTCGGACGGCATGTCAATGGGCACCGAAGGCATGAAATACAGCCTGGTCAGCCGCGAGGTGATCTCTGACTGCATCGAGACCTGCGTGCAAGGCCAGTGGATGGACGGCGTGCTGGTGATTGGCGGCTGCGACAAAAACATGCCGGGTGGCCTGATGGGCATGCTGCGCGCCAATGTGCCGGCCATTTACGTCTATGGCGGCACCATTTTGCCGGGGCACTACAAGGGCCAGGACCTCAACATCGTCAGCGTGTTTGAGGCGGTAGGCGAAAACGCCGCCGGGCGCATGAGCGACGCAGACCTGCTGGAGATCGAGCGCCGCGCCATTCCCGGCCCGGGTTCCTGCGGCGGCATGTACACCGCCAACACCATGAGCTCGGCCTTTGAGGCACTGGGCATCTCGCTGATGTACTCCAGCACCATGGCCAATCCACATGATGAAAAATTGAACTCGGCCAAAGAATCGGCCAAAGTGCTGATTGAGGCCATCAAGAACGACCTCAAGCCGCGCGACATCGTGACCCGCAAGTCGATCGAGAACGCCATCGCCGTGGTCATGGCCATCGGCGGCTCGACCAACGCCGTGCTGCACTTTCTGGCCATCGCGCACGCCGCGGGTGTCGAATGGACCATCGACGACTTCGAGCGCGTTCGCGTCAAAACCCCGGTGCTGTGCGACCTCAAGCCCAGCGGCAAATACCTGGCGGTCGATCTGCACCGTGCCGGCGGCATTCCACAAGTCATGAAAATGCTGCTCAGCGCCGGCCTGTTGCATGGCGATTGCATCACCATCACCGGACAAACGGTGGCCGAAGTGCTGCAGGACATTCCCGATGCGCCGCGCGCCGACCAGGACGTGATCCGCCCCATGGACCGTCCGATGTACGCCCAGGGGCACCTGGCCATCCTCAAGGGCAATCTGGCACCCGAGGGTTGCGTGGCCAAGATCACCGGCCTCAAAAACCCGGTAATGACCGGTCCGGCGCGTGTGTTCGAGGACGAGCAGTCGGCCCTGAAAGCCATTTTGGCCAACAAGATCGTGGCTGGTGATGTGATGGTATTGCGCTACCTCGGCCCCAAGGGCGGCCCGGGCATGCCCGAAATGCTGGCACCCACCGGCGCGCTGGTCGGCCAGGGGCTGGGTGAGTCGGTAGGTTTGATCACCGATGGCCGTTTTTCAGGCGGCACCTGGGGCATGGTGGTCGGCCACGTGGCCCCCGAAGCCGCCGCGGGTGGCCTGATTGCCCTGATCGAAGAAGGCGATGCCATCACCATCGATGCGCACCAGTTGCTGCTGCAACTCAACGTCAGTGATGACATCATCGCCCAGCGCCGCGCCGTCTGGACAGCCCCCGCGCCGCGCTACACACGCGGCGTGCAGGCCAAGTTTGCTTTTAATGCTTCGACCGCCAGCAAGGGCGCGGTGCTCGACAACTACTAAAAACATCCGTGAAAGCCCAACCGACCATGATGGTTGGGCTGTGCGTGTTCAGCGTTTCTTTTGTTGGTAGTTGGCATCGAGCGCACTTTTGGTGCGTGCGCGGCGCTCCTTGATTCTTTGGTTCTCCCGTTCCATGGCCTTGCGCTTGGTATAGCCAAAGGTGTCTGCCCAGAGCCACCAGAGCACGGCCAATGCAAAGGGCGAAAGCACCCACCACCAAGACCAGTCGGCCAGCGGCCCCAGGGCAAAGTATTTCATGAGCAACAACACCAAGCCCAAAAGCAGTAAATACATAGCCACTCCTTTTTAATGAAATAGCCGCTGGCAAAAAAGCCCATGCCCGCAGCCATCCCTAAAATAACGCATCAAGACTCTAACCCATCTTTTCAAAGGACATCACCATGCAACGAACTCTTTTTGCCTTGCTCGCAGCCGTTTTTATGGCGGCACCGGCATTGGCGGATCAGGCACTGGCGAAAAAAAAGAATTGCATGGCCTGCCATGCGGTTGAGAAAAAAGTTGTTGGCCCGGCCTACAAGGATGTCGCCAAAAAATACGCCGGGCAAAATGTTGAAGCCAAATTGGTTACCAAAATCAAACAGGGTGGCTCGGGCGTTTGGGGTGCCATTCCAATGCCCGCCAACCCCCAGGTGAGCGATGCCGAGGCCAAACAATTGGTGACCTGGGTGTTGTCGCTCAAGTAAACGCCCTGCCCTGACCGCGCCGCTGCCAAGCGCGGGTGCACACAAAAAAGCCCGCAATTGCGGGCTTTTTCAATCAGGGTTCACTGAACTTCAGTAGGCCTGGCCCAGTTGGCCCAAAATGGCCGGGTTTTCCAGCGTGGACGTATCCTGCGTGATGTCTTCACCCTTGGCCAGCGAACGCAATAAGCGACGCATGATTTTGCCGGAACGGGTCTTGGGCAAGTTTTCACCAAAGCGGATGTCCTTGGGCTTGGCAATGGGGCCGATTTCCTTGGCCACCCAGTCGCGCAGCTCCTTGGCAATGGCTTTGGCTTCGTCGCCTGATGGCACGCCGCGCTTCAACACCACAAAAGCGCAAATTGCTTCACCCGTCAGGTCGTCCGGACGACCCACCACGGCCGCCTCGGCGACCAGGTCAGTCTTGGCCACCAGCGCCGATTCGATTTCCATGGTGCCCATGCGGTGACCCGACACGTTCAGCACGTCGTCGATGCGGCCGGTAATGCGGAAGTAACCACGGTCTTCAGAGCGCACCGCGCCGTCGCCGGCAAGGTAGTAGGTGCCGCCCATTTCAGGCGGGAAGTAGCTGTTCTTGAAGCGCTCTGGGTCGTTCCAGATGGTGCGGATCATCGACGGCCAGGGGCGCTTGACCACCAACAGACCGCCCGACCCATTGGGCACATCGTGACCGGCTTCATCGACGATAGCAGCCATGATGCCAGGCAACGGCAAGGTGCAACTGCCGGGCACCAAGGGTGTTGCACCGGGCAGTGGCGTAATCATGTGGCCACCGGACTCGGTTTGCCAGAACGTGTCAACAATCGGGCATTTTTCGTGACCAATGTTTTTGTAGTACCACATCCAGGCCTCGGGGTTGATGGGCTCGCCCACCGTGCCCAAAATGCGCAGGCTCGACAAGTCGGAGCGGTCCGGATGCACTTTTTCGTCGGTCTCTGCCGACTTGATGAGTGAGCGGATGGCCGTGGGTGCGGTGTAGAAAATGCTGCACTTGTGGCGCTCGATCATCTGCCAGAAACGACCGGCGTTCGGGTAGGTCGGGATGCCTTCAAAGATGATCTGCGTCGCACCGGCGGCCAGCGGGCCGTAGGCCACATAGGAGTGGCCTGTGATCCAGCCGATGTCGGCGGTGCACCAGAACACATCATCGGGCTTCAGGTCAAACACCCATTCCATGGTCAGTTTGGCCCACAGCAGGTAGCCGCCGGTGGAATGCTGCACACCTTTGGGTTTACCGGTGGAGCCAGACGTGAACAGAATGAACAAGGGGTGCTCGGCACCCACCGTGACCGGCGCGCATTCGGTGCTTTGGCCCGCCAGCGCCTCGGTAAAGGTGATGTCGCGGCCTGCCACCATGTTGCAGGGGCTGGGGGTGCGCTCGAACACAAACACGGTCTTGATGGATTCGCAGCCACCCAGGCCAAGGCCCTCGTCCACAATGCCCTTGAGCGGCAACTGCTTGCCACCGCGCATCTGGAAGTTGGCCGTGACCACCGCCACTGCACCAGCATCCACAATACGCTCTTGCAGCGCTTTGGCTGAGAAGCCGCCAAACACCACACTGTGGATGGCACCAATGCGGGCGCAGGCCTGCATGGCAATCACACCTTCGAGCGACATCGGCATGTAAATCAGCACACGGTCGCCCTTATTGATGCCTTTGGCCTTGAGGGCATTAGTGAACTGGCTAACCTTGGCGAGCAGTTCCTTGTAGGTGGTTTTGGTCACTGCGCCGTCATCGGCTTCAAAAATGACCGCGACCTTGTTTTCGTTGGGCGTGCCCATGTGCTTGTCAAGACAGTTGGCCGAGGCGTTGAGTTCACCGTCTTCAAACCACTTGTAGAAGGGCGCATTGGACTCGTCGAGGGTTTTGGTAAACGGCTTGTTCCAGACCAGGTTTTCACGCGCCAGGCGGGCCCAGAAGCCCTCAAAGTCTTTTTCTGCCTCAGCGCATAAGGCTTGGTACGCATCCATGCCCGAGATGCGCGCCGCCTTGACAGTAGCCTCGCTCGGCGGGAAAACACGGTTTTCAACCAACATGGATTCAACAGCAGTTGTGGGTGTAGTCACGAATCAATCTCCTCTAGTTAAACAAAGTTCTTCCAATAATGTCACGGCTGGCACTTACAGGCCACTGACTGTCTGACGCCTGACAGCGCACCATCCGAAATTCATGCCAAAGGCTGGTGCGCCAGCGCCATCACCTGCTCCGCCGGCAGTTCCTTGAGCTTGTGGTCGCTCCAGACCTGGCGCCAGCGCCGCGCACCTGGCAGGCCGTGGCGCAGTCCGAGCATGTGCCTGGCAATGGCTTGCCAGGGTGTGCCAAACAAGGCAGCCTGCTCGGTAATGTAAACCACCATCTTCTGCTCGACTGATTCGCGAGTCAGTCCGGCCTGACTGGCATCGGCAAAAAACTGCTGATCCCATTCGCTCAGCCACCACGGGTTGTGATAGGCCTCGCGGCCCAGCATGACACCATCGACGTGTTGCAGATGCTGCTCAATCTGATCGGTTTGGGTGATGCCGCCGTTGATGACAAATTCAAGCATCGGAAAATCTTTTTTGAGCTGGTACCCCCAGTCATAACGCAGCGGCGGCACCTCGCGGTTGTCCCTGGGGCTCAAGCCTTGCAGCCAGGCGTTGCGCGCATGCACAATGAAAGTGCGGCAACCGGCCAGGCTGAGCGCGCCGACAAAATCGCGCACAAAGTCATAACTCTCGGTTTTGTCGATGCCAATGCGGTGCTTGACCGTGACCGGGATCGACACCGCATCCAGCATGGCCTTGACGCCGTCGGCCACCAGGGCCGGCTCGCGCATCAAACAGGCACCAAAAGCGCCACGCTGCACCCGCTCGCTCGGGCAGCCGCAATTCAAATTCACCTCGCTGTAGCCCCACGCCTGCGCCCAGCGCGCGCACTGTGCCAGATCAGCAGGTTCACTGCCACCCAACTGCAGTGCCAGCGGCAGCTCGGCCGCGCTGTAGTCAAGATGCCGGGCCCGGTCGCCATGGATCAAGGCGCCGGTAGTCACCATTTCGCTGTACAGCAGGGCATGCCTGGACAACAAACGGTGCAAATAGCGGCAATGCCGATCCGACCAATCCAGCATGGGCGCAACGCATATTTTGTGGCTGATCACGGAGGTTTGAGCAAGTTGGTTGGAATCGGTCAATTTTCTCCCGATTCAGACCTGCCGCAATGATCCCGGCCAGAAACACCTATCAAAAACGGCTCTTGACCGCGATGGGATAATTTGCAGCATGACGATTACTTACAAAGACCCCGACGGCATTGCCGGCATGCGCATCGCCGGGCGCCTGGCTGCCGAACTGCTTGACTATCTGGCCCAGTTTGTGAAACCCGGCATCACCACCAACGAACTCGACCGGTTGGCCGAGGACTACACCACGCAGGTGCTCGGGGCCATCTCGGCACCGTTGAACTATGCGCCGGGTGGCCACACTCCCTACCCAAAATCAATCTGCACCTCGATCAACCACCAGGTCTGCCACGGCATTCCCAACGACAAGCCGCTCAAGAAAGGCGACATCATCAACATCGATGTCACGGTCATCAAAAACGGCTGGCATGGCGATTCGAGCCGCATGTACCAGGTGGGCGAGGTGTCCATCGCGGCCAAGCGCCTGTGCAAACTCACCTTTGATGCCATGTGGAAGGGCATCATGCAAGTGCGCGACGGTGCCTATCTGGGCGACATTGGGCATGCCATTCAGACCTTTGCCGAAGGCCACGGCCTGAGCGTGGTGCGCGAGTATTGCGGCCACGGCATCGGCCAAAAATTTCATGAAGAGCCGCAGGTGCTGCACTACGGCAAGCCAGGCACACTGGAGCAGCTCAAGGCCGGCATGACCATCACCATCGAGCCCATGCTCAATGTGGGCCGCAAAGAAATCAAGGAACTCGGTGACGGCTGGACCATCGTCACCAAAGACCATTCGCTGTCTGCCCAGTGGGAGCACACCGTGCTGGTGACACCCACCGGTTACGAGGTGTTGACCCTGTCTGCCAACAGCCCGGCCGTTCCCGAGTTTGTCAAGCCTGCCGCCCCTGCGATGAGCCTGACAGTAGCCTGATTCGCCATTTTTGATGCGGCGTCCCATGGGCGATCTCAACGTGCTGCGCGAGCAGTTTCGCGCCAAAAAAACGGCTCTTTTCCAATCGTTGGCAGATGGCAGCTGCAGCGCACGCGGCGTTGCAGCCACCTTGGGCAAGCTCTCTGCCCTTGCCGATCAAACCCTGAAAACCCTTTGGCGGCGTGCCGCTTTTCCACCGGGTCTGGCGCTGGCTGCCGTGGGTGGCTATGGCCGCGGCGAGTTGTTTCCCTATTCAGACATCGATGTGCTGGTGCTGTTGCCCGATGACATCGTGCTGGAACATGACGCCGACCTGAAAACCCGCATCGAAGGCTTTATCGGCAGTTGCTGGGATGCCGGGCTGGAGATCAGCTCCAGCGTGCGCTCTGTGGCCGAATGCCTGAGCGAGGCAGATAAGGATGTCACGGTGCAAACCGCGTTGTTGGAGTCGCGCCTGATCACGGGCGATGCGGCTACCTACGACGCGTTCAAACGCCAGTTTGTTGCCGCCATCGACCCGCAGGCCTTCTTTATTGCCAAAACCCTGGAGCTGCACCAGCGCCACAGCAAGTTCGACAACACGCCCTACGCGCTCGAACCCAACTGCAAGGAGTCGCCCGGCGGGCTGCGTGATTTGCAGATCATTTTGTGGGTGGCCAAGGCAGCGGGCCTGGGCAACAACTGGAACGAACTGGCCAGAAATGGCTTGGCCACCGCGTTCGAGGTCAAACAGATCAAGCGCAACGAAGCCTTGCTATGGCTGATTCGCACCCGGCTGCACCTGATCGCCAAACGCCGTGAAGACCGGCTTGTCTTTGACATGCAAAATGCGGTAGCGCAGGCCTTCGGGTTTGCAGCGCCGCCTGCAACCGCCGGGCGGCGCGCTCTGGTGCGCCCCAGCGAGGCGCTCATGAAACGCTATTACTGGGCGGCCAAGGCGGTGACCCAGCTTAACCAGATTTTGCTGCTCAACATCGAAGAACGCCTGAGTCCCAGCACGCACGAGCCACGCCCCATCAACGCCCATTTTTCCGACAAGGCCGGTATGCTCGAAGTGGTCAGTGACGACCTCTACCAGCGCGAGCCGCACGCCATCCTGGAAACTTTCCTGGTGTTCCAGACTGCCGACATGAATGGCCTGTCGGCGCGCACGCTGCGCGCCCTGTACAACGCCCGCGAACTGATGAACGGTGCCTTTCGCAAGGACCCGATCAACCATGCCACGTTCGTGCAGATACTGAAACAGCAAAGTGGCATCACTCACGCCATGCGGCTGATGAACCAGACCTCGGTGCTGGGGCGCTACCTGTGGGCGTTTCGCCGCATCGTCGGGCAAATGCAGCACGACCTGTTTCATGTCTATACCGTCGATCAGCATGTGCTGATGGTGCTACGCAATGTGCGGCGTTTCTTCATTGTGGAGCACGCCCACGAATACCCGTTTTGCGCGCAACTGGCGAGTGGCTGGGACAAGCCCTGGATTTTGTATGTGGCGGCGCTGTTTCACGACATCGCCAAAGGCCGCGGCGGCGACCACTCGCAACTGGGCGAACTCGAGGCGCTGCGCTTTTGCAAGCAACACGAGGTCAGCCGCGAAAACACCGAACTCATCGCCTTTGTGGTGCGCGAACACCTCACCATGAGCCGCGTGGCACAGAAACAAGACCTCAGCGACCCCGATGTAATTGCGGCCTTTGCCAAACGTGTGGGCAACGAGCGCTACCTGAGCGCGCTCTACCTGTTCACCGTGGCCGACATTCGCGGCACCTCGCCCAAAGTCTGGAACGCCTGGAAAGGCAAGCTGCTCGAAGACCTGTACCGCCTGACGCTGCGCGTGCTCGGCGGTCACGCCGCCGACCCGCATGTGGAGATGGAAACCCGCAAGCGCGAGGCTCTGATCCAACTCGCCCTGCACGCCCAGCCCTTCGAGGGGCACAAAGCCCTGTGGGACACCCTGGATGTGGGCTACTTCATGCGCCACGACGCCTCAGACATTGCCTGGCACACACGCCAACTCTCGCGCCACGTCAAGTCAGGCAAGTCGATCGTGCGGGCGCGCTTGTCGCCGCTCGGCGAAGGCCTGCAAGTGCTGGTCTATACCCCCGACCTGCCCGACCTGTTTGCGCGTATTTGCGGCTACTTTGAACACCGGGCCTTCAGCATTCTGGATGCCCGCGTGCACACCGCCTGCAACCACTATGCGCTCGACACGTTTCAGGTCACAACTGAGGCCATGCCCAAGCTCTACCATGAACTCACCAGCATGGTGGAGGCCGAGCTGGCCCGGGCTATTCTGAAGACTGGGCCACTGCCGCCACCGGGCAAGGGACGTGTCTCACGCCGCGTCAAGAGTTTTCCAATCACGCCGCGTGTGAGCCTGCAGCCCGACGAAAAAGGCCAGCGCTGGCTGCTCAACATCTCGGCCAGCGACCGGGTTGGCCTGCTGTACAGCGTGGCGCGGGTGCTGGCCCGGCACAAGGTGAATGTGCAACTGGCCAAAATCAATACCTTGGGCGAGCGTATCGACGACACCTTTTTGATTGACGGCCCGGAGCTGCAGGAAAACAAAGCCCAAATCGCCATTGAGACCGAGTTGCTGGAGGCGCTGGCCTAGAAGTCTGGGCGGCAGAGCGTTCTGCTGCGTGTCCCCCGCCCTGCGGGCTCCTCCTTTTACCTGCGCAGAACGCTCTGCCGCCCAGACTCCTGGTCGTCGGCGCCGTCAAGCCCCGGAAAAAGCACCGAGGTGAAGCCAAATTGGGTGAAGTCACGCACCCGCATCGGGTACAGCTTGCCTACCAGGTGATCACACTCATGCTGCACCACGCGGGCGTGAAAGCCTTGTACGGTGCGCTCGATGGCGTCGCCGTATTGATCGAACCCGGTGTAGCGAATGTGCTCGAAACGTGGCACCTTGCCACGCAGGCCGGGCACTGACAGGCAGCCTTCCCAGTCTTCAATCTGCTCAGCCGAAAGCGGCGTGATGACCGGGTTGATCAACACCGTGCGCGGCACCACCGGCGCCTGCGGGTAACGCGGGTTGGCGCGGTCGGTGCCAAAAATCACCAACTGCAAATCGACGCCAATCTGCGGTGCTGCCAACCCGGCACCGTCTGCCGCGCGCATGGTGTCGAGCAGGTCGCTGATCAGCAGGTGCAGCGCATCGGTGTCAAACGCGGTCACGGCCTGCGCCACGCGCAGCAGGCGCGGGTCGCCCATTTTCAGAATCTCACGCACCGCCATCGAGCATTTCCTTCAATTGGTCTTCATCGAGCACCGCCACACCCAGTTCGCGCGCCTTGTCGAGCTTGCTGCCGGCTTCAGTTCCCGCCACGACAAAGCTGGTTTTCTTGCTGACCGAGCCCGCCACCTTGCCGCCAGCGGCTTCGATCAAGGCTTTGGCCTGTTCGCGGCCCAGCGTGGGCAAGGTGCCGGTGAGCACAAAGGTCTGGCCGCTCAAAGGCTGGGGCGCCACCGGCGCCGGTTCGCCCTCGGGCCAGGTCACGCCGCAGGCGCGCAGTTGTTCAAGCACCTCGCGGTTGTGCGCCTGGTCAAAAAAGGTGCGGATGCTTTTGGCCACAATCGGGCCCACGTCAGCCACCGCCAGCAAGTCCTCTTCGCTGGCGTCCATGATGGCGTCGAGCTTGCCGAAGTGCCGCGCCAGTGCCTTGGCCGTGGCCTCGCCCACATGGCGAATGCCCAGACCAAACAAAAAGCGCGGCAAGCTGGTTTGTTTGGATTTTTCCAGCGCGTCCAGCATGTTTTGCGCCGACTTGTCGGCCATGCGCGGCAGATTGGCCAGCGCCGTGAAGCCCAGCCGGTACAAGTCTGGCAGCGTGTTGATGATGCCCGCATCGACCAATTGATCGACGAGCTTGTCGCCCAGGCCCTCGACCTCGACGGCGCGGCGCTGGGCAAAGTGCAATATGGCTTGCTTGCGCTGGGCGCTGCAAAACAGGCCGCCGGTGCAGCGGTAGTCGGCCTCGCCCTCCTCGCGCACCGCCGCGCTGCCACACACCGGGCACTGACGCGGCATGGTGAAAATGGCCGTGTCGTCCACGCGCTTGTCAGGCAGCACACTTACCACTTCGGGAATCACGTCACCGGCGCGGCGCACCACCACAGTGTCGCCCACGCGCACGTCCTTGCGGCGCGCCTCGTCTTCGTTGTGCAGGGTGGCGTTGGTCACGGTCACGCCGCCGACAAACACCGGTGCCAGCTTGGCCACCGGCGTCAGTTTGCCGGTGCGCCCCACCTGCACATCAATGGCCAGCACCGTGGTCAGCATCTCTTGCGCCGGAAACTTGTGCGCCACGGCCCAGCGTGGCTCGCGCGTGACAAAGCCCAGCTGACGCTGCAACGCCAGGCTGTTGACCTTATACACAACCCCGTCAATGTCAAAGCCCAGGCCATCGCGCAGCGCGCCAATCGACTCGTAATACGCCACCAGTTCGACCGCACCCTGTGCTATTCGGACCAGGCTTGATACCGGGAAACCCCAGTTTTTCAGGGTCTGCATCATCTCGAAATGCGTCTGCCAGACCGGTCCGCCAGCTTCTGGCGCTGTAACTTCACCCAGGCCATAGGCAAAAAAACTCAATGGGCGCTGTGCAGCAATGGCCGGATCGAGCTGGCGCACCGCACCAGCGGCGGCATTGCGCGGGTTGACGAAGGTGTGCTCGCCGCGCTCACCGGCGGCGATACGCTGGCGCTGGCGTTCATTGAGCGCCTCAAAGTCATCACGGCGCATATAGACCTCGCCACGCACCTCGAGCACAGGCGGTGCGTCAGCAGGCAAGCGCAGCGGAATCTGGCCGATGGTGCGGATGTTTTGTGTGACGTCTTCGCCCACCTCGCCGTCACCGCGGGTGGCGGCCTGCACCAGCGCACCGTGCTCGTAGCGCAGGTTCATGGCCAGGCCGTCAAACTTGGGCTCGGCCACGTACTCAAGCGCGGGCGCTGCGTCTGTCAAGCTCAGCTCGCGGCGAATACGCGCATCAAAATTCTCAGCGCCACTGGCCTCGGTATCGGTTTCGGTGCGAATACTCAGCATCGGCACGGCATGGCGAACCGGGGCAAACTGCGCCAGCACCTTGCCGCCCACGCGCTGGGTTGGCGAGTCCGGTGTGATCAGCTCGGGGTGGCGCGCCTCCAGCGCCTGCAGCTGCCTGAACAGGCGGTCGTATTCGGCGTCGGGAATGGTGGGTGCGTCAAGCACGTAATAGCGATGGGCGTGCTCGTGCAGCAGCTGGCGCAATTGCACCATTTCACCAGCATCATCAGGCTCAGGCGCAAACAAGTCGGGCGTGGTCATGCACCAAAGCCTTCAGGAAAACAGCCGTCTTGCCAACGGCGAGCCCGCAGCCAGTTCATGCTGCGCCAGAATGTCGTACAGCTGCGCCAGCTCAGTGGCGATCACGGTCATGGCCTCTGGCGACAAGGCCGCGCCCCGGTCGTCGATGACCACGCCATCCATCTCCTGGGCCAGCGCTTGGGCGAGGGCACTCATGCGCTCAAAGGGTTTTTCGTTGCGGTCCACTTGCGCCACGTCCAGGCCCAGGGTGATCTGGCGCAGGGCCGATTGTGTCGGGTCATCGGCCAGCGCGGCCAGTGCATCAAAGCTCAGGCTCACCACGGGCGGCAAGCCCGCCGTGCTGGCAGGTATCACCAGGCGCCCGGCCAGCGAACCCATGACAAAACCATGCCGCGCCGAGGTTTGCTGAATGTAGCTGGGGCTCCAGGCCACCCGGCGCGCCTGCACCATCAGCACCAATTGCGCGTCGTGGCCGCTGGCAAACTGGTCGAGTTCGCGCGCCCGGCTGACCTCGTCGCGCATCACCGGCAAGTCGGGCGTGCCGCCGATGGCATCGCAAAAGCTTTGCGTCTTCATGACAAATTCGGAAAACTCGATGTCGTTGAGCGCACCGGAGCGGTTGGCCAGCTGCACGCCGGCCTGCAACTGGCTGTAGCTTTGCCCCGCCAAGGGCGGCTCCCAGCGCCGTGTGGCGGCATTGAGCCCCTCGATGGCAAACGGCTTGCTGCCGACCCGGCGCGTGGACGGCAGCGCCGCCAGAATCGCTTCACCCGACAAAGGCGCTTCAAGCGCAATCGGGGCTATGGCATCGATCAAGGCATCGAGGCCCGGTTTTTTCTCGGGGGCCGGGCTGGCCAGGGCATCGCCCGCCAGCGCAAAGTCGGTCAAATGCGGCTCAATGCGCCCCGCCTCCGGTACCTGGGTGCATGGCTCGCTCGGCTCCGCCTGACGCGGCTGGCTTTTGCGCGCCAGCCAGGCGTAATAAGCCGCCATGGCGATCAGCAGCAGCACGCCCAATAGCAACAGACTTAACTGCAAGGACATCATGATTCTCCCCATTCTGTCATCGTCAGGGCGGCCTCCATATCGACCGCCACAATACGCGACACGCCTTGCTCCTGCATGGTCACCCCAATCAGTTGTTTGGCCATTTCCATGGCGATCTTGTTGTGGCTGATGAACAAAAACTGCGTGTCTTTGCTCATGGTCGCCACCAGTTTGGCATAACGCTCGGTGTTGGCATCGTCCAGCGGCGCATCAACTTCGTCAAGCAGACAAAACGGCGCCGGGTTGAGCTGAAAAATGGCAAACACCAGCGCAATCGCGGTCAGCGCTTTTTCGCCACCCGAGAGCAGCGCAATGCTCTGGTTCTTCTTGCCCGGCGGCTGCGCCACCACCTGCACGCCGGAGTCAAGAATTTCGTCGCCGGTAATGACCAGGCGCGCATTGCCACCGCCAAACAGTTCCGGAAACATCTTGCCAAAGTGTTCGTTGACCTTGTTGAAGGTGCCTGACAGCAGCTCACGGGTTTCACTGTCGATCTTTTTGATGGCGTCTTCGAGCGTGGTCATGGCCTCCACCAGGTCTGCCATTTGCGCGTCCAGAAATTGCTTGCGTTCGCGGGCTGCCGCCAACTCGTCAAGCGCCGCCAGATTGACCGCGCCCAAAGCGGCAATGTCGCGGTTGATGCGGTCAATCTCACCCTGCAGGCCGGCCAGGCGCGCCTGGTCCTGGCTGACCGAAAGCGCCACGGCCTCCAGGTCGGCCTGGGCATCAGTCAGAAGCTGGGTGTATTGTTCAAAACCAATGCGCGATGCCTGCTCCTTGAGCTGGAACTCGGTGATGCGCGCACGCAGCGGGTCGAGCTCACGCTCGAGCTGCAGGCGGCGTTCGTCGCTGGCGCGCAGCTTGGCGCTCAGATCGTCGTACTGGCTGCGCTGGGCGCTCAAATGTTGCTCACGCTCGAGCTTGAGCGCCAGGGCCTGCTGCAGACCGCCCTGGGCCGCGGCATCGTTCAAACGGGTCAACTCGTCCTGGGCGCGCTGGCTCTCGGCAGCCACCGCGGCAGCCTGCGCCAGCGCCGTTTCGATGGCGCGCGACAACTCGGCCTTGCGCGCGTCCAGGCTGCGCAAGGTAAAAGTGGCTTCCTGCGCCTGGCGTTCCAGGCTGCGCTGCTGCTCGCGCGATGCCGCCAGTTGGCGCTCGGCCCCGATCACGTGGTCGTCGAGCTCGGCATGGCTTTGCTGGGCATCCGCCAGTTGCATGTCAAGTTCTTCAAAGCGGGCTTCGGCCAGCACGCGGCGCTCCTGCAGTTCATCAAGCTGGCCCTCAACCTCGCCCAAGTCACTGGCAAGCTGGGCGCTGCGGCTGCGCGCCTGCTCGGCCTGCTGGGTCAATTGCAGGGTCTGCACCTGCAAACCATGGGCTTTCTGCTGTGCCTCTGCGGCTTCTTTGCGGATGCTGGCCAAACGTTGCGCCACATCGGCATAGGCGGCCTCGGCGCGCGCCAGCGCGGCACGCGCCTCGTTGCTGATCAGCACCTGGGCACGCAGTTCCTTTTCCAGATTTTCAATTTCCTGGGCGCGTGCCAACAGCCCCGCCTGCTCGGAGTCAGGCGCGTAAAAGCTGACGCTGTGGCGGCCAACGGCATGGCCGGTCTTGACATAAATGACCTCGCCAGGGTGCAAGTTTTCGCGGCTGGCCAGCGCTTCTTCCAGGCTATTTGCCGTGAAGCACCCCGGCAACCAGTCATCAAGCACGGCTTGTTGCCCGGCATCATGCAGCCGCAGCAAATCAGACAAGCGTGGCAAAGGCGAAGCGCTCGGGCTTTGGGCGGCGGGCGGCGGGCTGTAAAACGCCAGCTTGGCCGGTGGCGCGTCCTGCGCAAAGGCGCGCACCAGTTCCAGCCGGCTCACTTCCAGCGCGCCCAGCCGCTCGCGCAAAGCGCCCTCCAGCGCGTTTTCCCAACCCTGCTCGATGTGCAGCCGGCTCCACAAGCCCGACAAATGGTCGAGTCCATGTTTTTGCAGCCAGGGCTGAAGTTTGCCGTCGCTCTTGACCCTGTCCTGCAGCGCCTTGAGCGCTTCCAGCCGCGCCGAGAGATCAGCCAACTGGGCCGACTCCTGGTTGGCAATTTGCTGCTGCGAGCGGCGCTGCTCATCGCACTCGGGCGCGCGCTCGGTCAGTTCCTCCAGGCGGGCCTGCGCCAGTTCAGCGGCCTCCTGCGCCTGGTCCAGCACGCGCTGCTGCTCGATGATGTTGCGCTCGTCGGGTGCCACCAGCTTGTTGCGGTCAGCCAGCAGGCGCTCGCGCCGCGTGCCCAATTGGCGCGACTGTTCCTCAATGCCGCGTTGTTCCGCTGCGAGCACGCCAATCTGCTGTTGCACCTGGGCCACGCTGGCGCGCTGCGCGTTGGCCTTGTTCTGGGCCTGGCGCAAGGTTTCTTCCAGCACGGGCAGGTGTTGCGCCTGCTCTTCCAGTTGGGCAGCCAGCAATTCGTTCTTTTCTTCGCCCAGCAACTCAAGTTCCGCCAGGTCTTCCAGCGCGGTTTCGGCGTCCTGGCGGCGCGTGGCCCACTCGGTGGTCTGCTCCAGCAGCGTGCGCAGGCGCAGTTCCACGCGCTGGCGGCCTTCCACCACAAAACGGATTTCCGCTTCCAGGCGGCCGACCTCGGCGCTGGCCTCGTACAGCAACCCCTGCGCCTGGTTGACCTGGTCGCCAGCAGCGTAATGGGCCTGGCGCACGGTCTCCAGCTCGGATTCGATGTGGCGCACATCGGCCAGTCGGGCCTCCAGCGCATT
The DNA here is from genome assembly GCF_014859475.1 of Rhodoferax sp. Taxonomy (GTDB): domain Bacteria; phylum Pseudomonadota; class Gammaproteobacteria; order Burkholderiales; family Burkholderiaceae_C; genus Rhodoferax. Next base: position 1,227 of record NZ_JACUUE010000004.1, on the reverse strand, counting down.
CACTGCGGCGAGCCCTTCGGCCTGGATGCGCGCCTGCTCGGCCTGCGACTCGGCGCGTTTCAAAAACCAGAGCTGGTGCTGCTTGCGCGTGCCTGCGGCTGTCAAAGCGTTGAATTGTTGCGCCACCTCGGCCTGCTTTTCCAGCTTGTCGAGGTTGGCATTGAGCTCGCGCAAAATGTCTTCGACGCGCGTCAGGTTCTCGCGCGTGTCGCCCAAACGGTTCTCGGTCTCGCGGCGGCGCTCCTTGTATTTGGACACGCCCGCAGCTTCTTCAAGAAACAGGCGCAGCTCCTCGGGCTTGCTCTCGATGATGCGGCTGATGGTGCCCTGGCCGATGATGGCATAGGCGCGCGGCCCCAGCCCGGTGCCCAAAAACACATCCTGCACGTCGCGCCGACGCACCACCTGGTTGTTGATCAGGTAACTGCTGTTGCCGTCGCGCGTGAGCACGCGTTTCACGGCGATCTCGCCAAACTGGTTCCACTGACCGCCAGCACGGTGGTCGTCGTTGTCGAACACCAGTTCGACGCTGGCGCGGCTGGCCGGCTTGCGCGTGGTGGTGCCGTTAAAGATTACGTCCTGCATCGACTCGCCGCGCAACTCCGACGCCTTGCTCTCGCCCAGCACCCAGCGCACGGCGTCCATGATGTTGGATTTGCCGCAGCCGTTGGGCCCGACCACGCCCACCAGTTGCCCGGGCAACAAGAAATTGGTGGGTTCGGCAAACGACTTGAAGCCTGATAGCTTGATGGAATTGAGACGCACAGGGAGCGGTAAAGTCAGCTTGAAAAAGGCAAAACAGCCAAGAAACAATGGCCGCCAGGAAAACCAAGCAGGATGATACCTTGACGAAGCTGCCTGCAAGCTTCGCAAACGCCCGTTCTATATGCCATGAGAATATATGGTCATCATCAAAATGATGTTTGAAATATATTCATTGGCCCGTAAAGTCCAGCCCCATAGTTGATATTGCTTTCATTTTTGCCTGGTTTTTTGTCGGGATCGCAGTCGGTTTGACCGGCGGCGGCCATGCCGCGCTGGCCGCGGCGGACTGGTCGGCGCCGAGCCCGCTGCTGGCTTATGCCGGCAGCAAGCCGAATGCCCTCTGACTGTCACGGCAACTCAACTACCCCAAATGATCAAACACAGACCTCACTGCGAGCCCCCCCGTGTCCGGCCCGATACCGCACACGGACCTTGAACAGAGACTTCGTCACTGCGAGCGTA
>NZ_JACUUE010000112.1 GCF_014859475.1 Rhodoferax sp. | reverse complement strand
TTGCATGCATCTAGAGCGACGCCCCAAATGATGAAAGCGTACCGTCATCGCGAGCCCTCCGAATCGGCCCGATACCGCACACGGACCTTGAACAGAGACCTCGTCATCGCGAGCGTAGCGCGGCGATCCATGACTTCCGGGTGCATGGATTGCGTCACTTCGTTCGCAATGACGCTGTTCTTTCACGTTAAGCATTGCCCCCTGGATCCAACGCCTGGCGCGACAGGCCAGCCGCCAGGGCCTGTCGGCCAATCAGCTCACCCTGATTGGCTTTTTGCTAGGCATTTTTGCCGCAGTTCTGATTGCCTTTCAAGCGTATCTTTTGGGCGCCATCGCGATCCTGGTTTCGCGGCTGCTCGATGCACTCGATGGTGCCGTGGCACGGTTGACCAAGCCGACCGATGCCGGTGACTTTTTGGACATCGCGCTCGACTTTGTGTTCTACGCCAGCATCCCGCTGGCCTTCGCGTTCAGCGACCCGGCAAGCAACGCGCTGCCGGCGGCGGTGCTGCTGGCCACATTCATTGGCACCGGCTCGAGCTTTCTGGCCTTTGCCGTGATGGCGGTCAAGCGCGGCTTGCGCAACCTGGCCATGCCCAATAAGTCGTTCTATTTTCTGGGCGGTCTGACCGAAGCCAGCGAAACCCTGATCTGTTTCATGGCCATGTGTGTCTGGCCGGCGCTGTTCATCGAGCTGGCCTATGGCTTTGCCGCGCTCTGCGCCATCACCACGGCCACGCGCATCTGGTGGGGCTGGGAGGCATTTCAGTGAGCGCACCGTTTCACATTGATGGCGAGCGAAGCAAGGCCTCGCGCAACCGCCGGGCTCAGACACCTTGTTTCATCGCCAGCTGTGCCTTGCTGTTGAGCATGCAAAGCGCTTTCTGTCAAGCCACGCCAAGCGCAGCCCTGCCTGCCTTGGCGCCCTTTGCCGCATCAGGCGGCGCAACGCTGCACCCTGCCTGGCACTTGGGCGGCTTGCCCGACAACAAGGCGCCGCTCAGCGTCTTTGAAGCGACCACCCTGAACGGCGAAACCGTGCTGGCACTGCGCACCCAGGCCTCCTACGGCGTGCTGACCCACGCCTGGCAGGGCCAGGCACCCGAATTTTTAAGCTGGCGCTGGCGGCTGGAGCAGCCGCTGCGCCAAGCCGACATCAAAAGCAAAGCTGGCGACGACATCGCACTCAAGGTTTGCGTCATGCTGGACCAACCGCTGGCCGACATTCCCTTCCTGCAGCGCTCGGTGCTGGCCCTGGCGCGCTCGGTCAGCGGTCAAGACCTGCCCAGCGCCACGCTGTGCTATTTGTGGGACAGCCGTTACCCGGCGGGCACCAGCGGCAACAACGCCTACAGCGCGCGGGTGCGCTACATCGTGTTGAATGGCACGGAGACCGCCACCGGGCAATGGGTCAGCCAGCGCCGCAATATTGCCGCCGACTTTGCTCTGCTGTTCGGCCAGGAGAGCGCGGCCTTGCCGCCGGTCACCGCCGTAGCCGTGGGGGCCGACAGCGACAACACCCAGGGCAGCAGCCTGGGCTACCTGGCCCAGTTGCGCTGGGAGCCGTGAGCCAGCCTTACCTGGCCTGATAGCGCACACGGACCTTGAACAGCGACTGCGTCATCTCGACCGAAGCGTGGCGATCCATGACTCCCGGGTGCACGGATTGCGTCACTTCGTTCGCAATGACGACGTTCTTTCACGCTAACGCAGCGCCAAACTGGTCGAGCCATTGAAGGCGGCCATTTCCCCGATATCCGCCGCGTCGGCAAAACCGTGCTCTTTGAAAATCGCCATCACCTTGTCAACCGCTGACGGTGCACAGCTCACCAGCAAGCCACCGCTGGTCTGCGGGTCGGTCAGCAGGGCTTGCTCGACCGCCGAAAAACCTGCGGGCAAACTGACCTCGTGGCCATAAGCGGCCCAGTTGCGCCCCGAGGCACCTGTGACGCAACCCTGCTGCGCCAGCTCGCGCACACCAGTCAAAAACGGCACGTTTTGCCAGTCCAGTTGCGCTGTGCAAGCGGCACCGCGCGCCATCTCCAGCGCGTGGCCGGCCAGGGCAAAACCGGTGACGTCGGTCATGGCGTGCACCCCGTCGAGCGCAGCCAGCGCCGGGCCGGGCGTGTTGAGCTGGGTGGTAACACGCATCATTTCGGCGTAGCCTGCGGCGTCGAGCTTGTCTTTCTTGAGCGCCGCCGACAGCACGCCCACACCGAGCGGCTTGCCCAGAATGAGGCGGTCACCCACGCGGGCGCTGGCATTGCGCTTGACCCGGTCCGGGTGCATCAGGCCCATGGCGACCAGGCCGTAAATGGGCTCGACCGAGTCGATAGTGTGGCCGCCGGCAATGGGAATGTTTGCAGCGCGGCAGACACTGGCGCCGCCGTCAAGAATCTTGCCAATGGTCTCGGCCGACAGCACGCTGATTGGCATGCCCACCAGCGCCAGCGCCATGATCGGCGTGCCACCCATGGCATACACGTCGCTGATGGCGTTGGTGGCGGCGATGCGGCCAAAGTCATACGGGTCATCGACGATCGGCATGAAGAAGTCGGTGGTGGCGATCAGCGCCTGCTCATCATTGAGCTGGTACACCGCCGCATCATCAGCGGTTTCAATACCCACCAGTAGTTCCTTGGGCATCGGCATGGCCGTGGTGCCCTTGAGGATGCCCGACAGCACGCCGGGGGCGATCTTGCAACCGCAACCGCCACCGTGCGACAGGCTGGTCAGGCGCGGCTTGGGGCGCGCAGGGGCTGCCGCAGGGGCAGGTGTGAAAAGTGCGTTTTCAGAGGACATGGGATTTGCCACGCGGTGGCGGGTTGATTGATCGGTCAAACTGGGATTATCCATTTGGGGCACCCGGATTGCACTGAGCAAAGCCCAAAATCAGAACGGTCTCGACGGCCCCCGTCAGCGCCCAGTGAACTTGCGCCACAGCCGCACAGCCAGCAGCACAATGGGCGCGCTGTGCAGCAGCAAATCAAAAATATCCAGCGGTTTGACCAGCGTGCCTTGGCTCAACATGCGCAGTTTTTCGATCAAATGTGGCTCCGGGCTGATTGGCGCCATGGCCATCCAGACAGCCAAGGCGATCAAGATAGGCAGCGGAAATTTGTCGAGCCAGTTCATGCTGTGTCGGCTTTCAAGCAGGCTGCGCACAGGCAGGCCACACCCCGCGCAGCCTCCGGAATCTTGTTTAGCAACTCGGCGCTGAACTGCGCCTGGGTGCACCAGCAGGGGGGCTGCTGGATGCCGGTAGCCGCCTGCACCTCCATGGCGCATTGGTTGGGCTGGCCACACAACGGGCAGTGCTGCGGATTGAGGGCTGGAGTGGATGTCATGGTGATTGCCGTGGGAGAAAGTGGGCGCTATTTTAAGAACTTGCGGCTAGCGCAACCACGGCTCAAACGCCCGGGCCAGCTGTTGTAACACAGCCGGGTCAGGCAGCGGCAAACGCACGCTGGCCTGGCCGCTGACCGGATCACGCTCGATCTGGATCGGTGGCATGGCCGGGCCAGCACCGCCAGCCGCACCGCGCGACGTTGCCAGGCCTTGCAACAGGGCCGCACCGGCCTCAAGGATGGCGGCCCACGGGTCGGGCTGCGGACTTGATGGGGCGGATGGCGTGACGCTGCGCGCTGGCTGGTCTGGCGTTTCGCCCAAGGGCACTGGCACCCCAAGCGCATCAGATGGCAGCGCCGGACTGGCTTCGTCATGTGCCGTTGCTGCAAAAAGCTTGCCAGGCAACGCGCTTGGCGCTGCTTCAGAAACCTCCACCACTTCGACTTTTTCGGCGCCCGCGCCAAACTGGCCCGCACCGCCGCCCCCGCTCACTGCAGCCCCTTCATCCACATCAGACGCTGCGTCCGCCTCGCCCACCGCCGCAGTCACTTTCTCCACACTTTCCATGAACTTGGACAAGCGCGTGCCTTGCATGAACACCTCGTTGGCGCCGCCGTCCAGCACCCCGGCAAACAAGGACTTTTTGAACGCCAGCACTCCAAGAATGCCTTCTTCAATGCTGCCCTGCCCGACAAAATTGATCACCTGAACGCCGCGCGACTGACCCATGCGGTGCACCCGGCCAATGCGCTGCTCCAGCACGGCAGGGTTCCACGGCATGTCCATATTGACCACCACGGCGGCGGCGTGCTGCAGGTTCAGGCCCACGCCACCGGCATCGGTGGACAAAAACAGGCGGCAATTGGCATTGTTGTGAAAGGTATCCACCAGCGCGCCACGCTTGTCGCCCGGCACGCTGCCAGAAAACAGCACATGGCCCCAACCGCGCTCTGCCAGGCGGCGCTGAATCAGCGCATGGGTGGCCAGCCATTGGCTGAACACCACGGCTTTGGCACCCGGGTCTTCCAGCAGCTCGTCGAGCACCGTCATGAGTTCATCAACCTTGTGGCCGTGGTCGGTTTCATGGTCGAGCAAATAGGTGCTGTTGCACACCATGCGCATGTTTTGCAGGGCGCAATGCAGGCGACGCTGGTCGGTGTCTGACAAAAAACCGGTCTTGCGCCAGCGCGCCACGATGCGCGTCACAGTTTCACCGTTTTCATCATGGTGCAGCCGCTGCTCGGGCGTCAGCGGCACAAAAATGCGGTTGTCCACGCGCTCGGGCAACTGCGTCAGCACCTCGGCCTTGCGCCGGCGCAGCATCACCGGCGCCAAGGTTTTACCAATCTGATCCAGGCCACGGTAGCCCACCACGCGGCCCGACTCGTCGCGCTGCTGGTGTTCGTCCAACAGGCGCCAGGTGGGGCCCAGCCGATGCTGGTCAACAAACTGCACGATCGAGATCAGCTCTTCCAGCCGGTTTTCCAGCGGTGTGCCAGTCAACACTATGGCATAGGGGCTGACCACACGCTTCAAGGCCCGCGCGGCGATGGTGTTCCAGTTTTTGATGCGCTGCGCCTCATCGGCAATCACCAGGTCGGGCGCCCAAGCGGCAATCAGGTCGGCGTCGCGCGCCAATGTTTCGTAATGGGTGATCTTGCAAAACACGTCTTCCTGGTACTGCGCCTGGCGCTTGTTGCGCAGGCCGTGAATGACCTGGGACGGGCGCTCGGTAAAGCGGGCAAACTCGTTTTGCCACTGGTGCTTGAGCGAGGTCGGGCACACCACCAGCACCCGCTGCACACCAAAGTGGCGCGCCAGCAGCTCGGCGGCTGCAATGGCCTGAATGGTTTTGCCCAGACCCATTTCGTCACCGATCAGGCAACGGCCGGCACGCGCCGCAAACAGCGCGCCTTGCGCCTGGTACGGGTAGAGCCGGGCCTTGAGGAGCTTGTTCAGGCCCTTGTCTTGCGCACCCTTTGGGTAGGCTTTGGCCAGCACCGTGTCACGCTGTAGGGCATCCAACTGGCCCGCCACAAACTGCCAGACATCGTCGTAACAGCGCAGCTCGTGGCCGCTCTCTTGCGCCACCTGCAGCAAAGCCTGCAGACCCGCGTACTTGTCGGCGCGCAAGGCCCACTGCGCGTTGGCATCAAACAACTGCAGCGCCTGCGCCCGCAAGGCATCCGGGCAATCGGTGCCCAGGCGCAAGCGCACCTGGCGCTGGCCCGCATAGTCAAGCCAGATCTCGCTGTAGCAGGGCTCAAAGCCATGCTTTAAAGCCAGCTTGCCAGCGCGCTTGGCCTGCAATCTGGCCAAGGTGAATTCGATGTGTTTGCAGGTGCCCAGGTCATTGGTCGCGAAGTCCGGGCAGGTGCAAAAGTTTTGCCCCAAACCGGCACCCCGAATCGCCACACGGTAGCTGGAGCGGGTGGCCGGGTTATTCACCGCAAAGTCAGAAAAAACAGGTTCCGAGCCCAGGTTCTTCAGGCCAAAAGACTGTTCGCGACCAAACTGACGGCGCAGCGCTGTTTGCCAGTCTGCCGTTGGCAGGTCGGCTGGTCGGCGGGTGCGCGACAGGCGGGGTTCTGCAGCTTTGGTTTGTTTGGTTTTTTTGGTGGCTGGTTTACGGGTGGTGGGCATGGTGGCGGGTCTGGTGCGTTGGGATTGCGGTATTTTCAAGTATCGGCCATTGGAATCAAATACCGGGAGCCTTTGCGCCGCGCCGAACTTGCTCAATGAGCAAGTTCAAAACAATGTTTTGCACAGCGGTATCGGCGACTCGCTCAGCGATTGCTTCTGGCAAGCGCGCGTCGCGATTGACCAAAAAAGCTTGGTAGTCACGAAGCAGGGTGATACATGACGCCTCGGCGCGAGGCAGTTGCACCGTTTCTCTGCGCATTTCCCGGATCGCCACATCGGCCAGGGTGGCATGGGGTGCAGAGGGCAGGCTCACAAATTCAACTTGCTTCTTGCCACGCACAAAACGGACGCCGACATCATGGAGGTCGACTGCACCTCCGCCACCCCATCGGCGGGTACTTCCCGTGCAATCCAGTTGTCTCCCACGCCCGACACTTTGAAGAAGTCTTTGTACGAGCGAAACAACAGCGGCTCTTGCGTGTTGAGCTCGACCGCCAGTTGCACAGCCAAATCTTGCGGACTCACCCCACCTTTGCGTTGCGTCACGTTTTTGTTGACGATGGCCTGCTCTTCCTTGCTGCGGGTTTCTTCGAAGAACTGACGCAGGTAGTCGTACAGGCGATTGATCCACTCGTAGCGCTCCTTTTTTGTTTTCACGCCGAGCAGTTCAAGTACAGCGTGATCGAGTATTCGGCGATCGGCCATGTCCAGTTCGCACTGATCGTTGAGATGGGTGCTGGATTTCCCTCTGTCCCAACCCCCTTCTGTATGCGCCTGCGCTGGGTGGGTTTTGCGGGATCAGGGGTCGCGATTGTCTGAGGCGATCGCCGAGTCCGAGCGACTCCCCCGCAAAACTCGCCCAGCGCAGGTTGCCTGGAGCGCAAGCGGAAGGTCGCAGACAGTAGGGTCTCCTTTCTTTTGCTTACCTATTTGACACGGGTGCCCAGCCAGGCCGCACCCACAATTAACACCCCCGCCAAACCCACCGGCCAGGTCAGGGCGCGGTCGCTGACCCACAGCAACAGCAACGTGGACAGCAGCGGCGTCAGGTAACTCAGCAAGCCGATGTGACGCGCATCGCCGGTCTTGAGCGCCTTGTCCCACAAAAAGAAGGAGCCTCCCAAGGGCCCCAGCCCCAGCAAAGCAATCAACGCCCAGTCGCGCAGGCTCAAATCCACGCTGGGCTCCATCAGCGCGTGGCACAGCAGCGCCAGCAAGCCCGAAATCCAGGCAAAGGTGCCAATGGCTGCGGTGTCGAAATGCGGCACCCGGCGCGTCAGCAGCGAGTAGGTGGCCCAGATGACTGCCCCTATTGCAGAGGCCAAATAACCCCAGAGCCATTCAGCCTGAAACGCCATTGCCGCACTGGCCGTGCCGCTCCCGGCGCTGAGGTTCGGCTCGGCACTACTCAGAATCACGATCACCGCACCGGCAAAACCAATCAGTCCGGCCACAATGTGTTGCCAGCGCATGACCAGCCCCGGCAGCAGCACCGGCGCCAGCACCACGATCAACAGCGGCCACAGGTAGTTGACCAGGTTGGCCTGCACCGGCGGTGCATTTTGCAGGCCGACAAAGAGCAAAAAGTGGTAGCCGAACAGGCCATAAACACCCAGCGCCAGCGTACGCCACGGCACCCGCCACGCCGCCAGCTTGAATTTTGAGAGCGGCAGCGCAATCAGACCGCCCACCAGCAGCGACAGGCCGGTCAGCAAAAACGGCGGCACATGGCGCAAAGCAACCCCGAGCGCGGCCAGGCTGCTCCACATGACAATCGCGCCCAACGCCAGCAGCTTGGCGCGCGCAGAAAGATCGTGCTTCAAGGGCGTTGGTCGGTGGAGGGCTTTTGCCACAGGTTGATGCCGCCCTCGACCGCGTGCTGATCAATGGCTTGAAACTCTGCGGCGCTGAATGACAATTGGCGCAAAGCGCCCGCCAGCTCGGTGATTTGC
>NZ_JACUUE010000346.1 GCF_014859475.1 Rhodoferax sp. | reverse complement strand
CAAAGTCATCCCAATCCATGCGTTTGAGCAAGTCTTGTGTCTTCATGCGCTGACCATTTGCCAATCAGGGTAACTGGCGCGCGCCTGGTCGAGCATGTTGGCTGCCAACAGGGGCTTGCCCACCAGGGGGTTGGCGGCCAGGGCTGCCACGCGGGCTTGGTGGTCGCCTGCAGCGGCGGCTTTGGCGGTGAGGCGCTGGTAGCGTTCAAGCTGTTTGGCCAGTCCGTAAAACGAAGTGGGCAAGCGCGGCGCGGGCATCCGCTCGATGCCGGCACGTGACACCCGCACCCGGGTCTCGACCACGGTGTCGTGCGTAAAGGCCGCCGTGGCGCCCAGGTTGGGCAGGTTCAGCACCAGTTCATGCGGCGTGCTGGATGCCAGTGCCCGGATGACGGTCACGGCCAGGTCGCCAAAACCAGCCGAGCCACGGAAGAATTTCAGCTCTGGCCGGGCCCGCTTGCCCTCGGCCTCGAAGTGGGTGTAATACCGCTCCAGCGAGGCTGCCACCACGTCGCTGCGCGGACCATGCTGCTTCGCGTGCGCCACAAAGGCTTCTGGAAACAGGTAGTAAGGCAGGTAGGAGTTGGGCCAGTAGCCGGGCTGCTCATGCGCCATCTGGAGCGACAGGGCAAAGCGCAGCTTGTGCTCGTCGTCGTAGTCGTCGGGTGGTGCCAGCGACGCACTGAGCGCCGCCAGCGGGGCACCGTCGATCAGCACTTCGCTGTACCAGGTGGCATGGTTGAGTCCGTTGCAGCGAAAGGTGTAACGCGCCGGGCGGTCCATGGCATGGCACAGCGCCAGCAGGTCTTCGTCTGACTGGTCGCACAGGCCGATCACCTTGATGCCGCCACGATCACAGATGGCCTGCGTCACGATGTTGCTGGGGTTGGTGTAGTTGAGCAAAATGGCATCGGGCGCCAGGTCTTGCATGATGGCGGCCACGCGCAAGGCCTCGGGCACCGAGCGCAGGGCAAAAAAGAAGCCGCCCGGGCCCACCGTTTCCTGCCCCGGCAAGTCAAATTCCAGTGGCAGGGTTTCGTCGATGCGGCGTGCCGCCAAGCCACCAGGCCTGGTCGAGTTGAGCACCAGATCGGCGCCCGCAATGGCAGCCTCCAGCGTGGGTGCCACTTCCACTGTGAAGGCGCCGGCCTGTTGGGCCATGGCGCTGGTGAGGCGGGCCACGATGGTCAGGTGGTCGGCATCAAGGTCGTACAGCCGCACGGTGGTCAAAGGCAGTTCGCCCGCATGGGCAATCAGGGCCTGCAGCAGGCCCGGTGTGTAGGCGCTGCCGCCGCCCAGAATGGTCAGGGTTTGCATAAGTTCTCCTGGGTTAGACCGGCCATCAGGCCGGGGTCGGTGACCAGGCCACCGGTCTGGGTCAAAA
>NZ_JACUUE010000111.1 GCF_014859475.1 Rhodoferax sp. | reverse complement strand
TTCTCGATGAACGCCTGAACGCCCTCCAAAGCAGATTCATCCATCATGTTGCAGGCCATGGTTTGCGCTGCATCTTCATAGGCAGCCTCGATGCCTGCCTCGAGCTGGCGATAAAACAGGCCTTTTCCCAGAGCCACCGCCACGCGTGGCTTGACGACGATGCTGGCTACCAGGCGTTCCACTTCTGCGTCCAGGTCTTCAGGCGCGGCGATGCGGTTGATCAGGCCCTTGCTCAAGGCCTGTTCGGCACTGAGGAATTCGCCCGTGACCAGCATCTCGAACGCCGCCTTGCGGCCGACGTTGCGCGTGAGTGCCACGCTGGGGGTGGCGCAAAACAGGCCCAGATTGATGCCATTGACGGCAAACCTGGCGCTGCCGGCGGCCACCGCCAGGTCGCACATGGCGACCAGCTGGCAACCCGCCGCGGCGGCGACACCGTGCACACGCGCAATCACCGGCACGGGCAGCTTCTGAATCGCCATCATCATGCGCCCGCACTGGCGAAACAGGCGCTGGTAGTAGGCCTGCGACGGCTCGGCACGCATTTCCTTCAGGTCGTGGCCAGCGCAAAACGCCTTGCCGGCAGCGGCCAGCACGACCACGCGCACCGTGTCGTCGCTGGCGATGCGATCGAGCTCGCCTTGCAGGGCCTCCAGCAACGCTTCGGACAGCGCATTGAAAGCGGCCGGACGGTTCAGCGTCAGGGTGACGGCACCGCGCGCATCGCGGCTTGTCAGGACCAGGGGGTCAGTAGCAGGGTTCATGACGGTCTCCTCAACCAAGTTGCCCAGCGTCCAACAGGCGTTCATGTTCGATCTTGACGCACAGGTTCATCACCGAGTCCAGCCCGGCACCGCGTGCCAGCTGATCAGCCTCACGGTTTTCCACGCCGATTTGCTGCCACAGGCACTTGGCACCGATCTGAACAGCCTGCTCGGCAATGGGCAACACGTCTTCGGTGCGCCGAAACACATCGACCATGTCCACGGCAAACGGGATGTCGCCCAAGCTGGCGTAGCAGGGCTCCCCCAGAACCGACTGATTCGCCGTGGCATAGCGCGGATTGACCGGAACGATGCGAAAACCGTGCTGCTGCAGGTACTGGGCCACCCGGTGACTCGGGCGATCAGGTTCGTTGGACAAACCCACCACCGCAATGGTGCAGGGCAGGCGCAGCAGGCGGCGCAGGGTGTTATTGTCAGTGCTCATGGTTTGGTTTCCTTGTGTCTCATTTTGACATCATGCCACTCTTGGCTGCGACAGGGATAATCCAGCCAGATCAACCATTCGAGCAGCGAGGCAGAGCATGACCGTGAATTCAAACCAAGCACAGACCAAGCCGGTTGATGTGGTCATTATGGCCGCCGGCAAGGGCACGCGCATGAAAAGCAAATGCCCCAAGGTCTTGCACCAGCTGGCCGGGCGCGCGCTGGTACAGCATGTGGTCGATACAGCGGCGGCCTTGTCAGCGCGCCAGGTCACGGTCATCACCGGCCATGGGGCGGATGAGGTGGAGGCGGCACTGCAAGTCGGCAAGCACGGCGACTTTGTGCTGAACTTTGTGCGCCAGGAGCCGCAGCTGGGCACCGGCCACGCAGTGCAGCAAACCGTGCCGGTGCTGCGCGACGACGGCATCGTGGTGGTGCTCTCGGGCGACGTGCCACTCACCCAGCCTGACACGCTGCAACAGCTCATTGCAGCAAGCGCTGGCAGCCAACTGGCGCTGCTGACCATTGATTTTGCCAACCCCACGGGTTATGGCCGCATTGCGCGCAGCGGCGACGCGGTGCAGGCCATCGTCGAGCAAAAAGATGCCACGCCGGCGCAGCTGGACATTACCGAGATTTACAGCGGCATCATGGCCGTGCCGGCGCTGCAGCTCAAGCACTGGCTGGCGCGGCTCGACAACCACAATGCCCAGGGCGAGTATTACCTGACCCAGATCGTGGCCTTTGCCGTGGCCGACGGTGTGCCGGTGGTGGCGCACAAAATTACCGATGCCGTGCAGGTGGCCGGTGTCAACAGCCCGGTGCAGCTGGCCGAACTCGAGCGCGCCTACCAGCGGCGCCTGGCGCTGCAGTTGATGGAGCAAGGTGTGCGCCTGGCCGACCCGGCGCGCCTTGACGTGCGCGGCCAGCTGCAATGCGCGCAGGACGTGTCGATCGATGTGAACTGTGTCTTTGAAGGCGAGGTCACTTTAGGCGAAGGTGTGCGCGTGGGCGCCAACTGCGTCATCAAAAATGCCAGCATTGGCGCCGGTGCCGTGATCCACCCGTTCACCCACATCGAGGGCGGCAAACCAGGCGGCAAGGACGCGGTCGAGGTCGGCCCCGGTGCCCTGATTGGCCCGTTTGCACGCCTGCGCCCCGGTGCCAAACTGGGGGCCGAGGTGCACATCGGCAACTTTGTCGAAGTCAAGAACTCCACCCTGGCCAAAGGCGCCAAAGCCAACCACCTGGCCTACCTGGGCGACGCCACGGTGGGCGAGCGCGTCAACTATGGCGCCGGCTCCATCACCGCCAACTACGACGGCGCCTTCAAGCACCGCACCATCATCGAAGCCGACGCCCACATTGGCAGCAACTGCGTGCTGATCGCGCCGGTGACCATTGGCGCCGGTGGCACGGTGGGAGGCGGCTCGACGCTGACCAAAAACACCGCGCCGCTGGCCCTGACGGTGGCACGCGGGCGCCAGATCAGCATCACGAACTGGAAGCGGCCAAGCAAGTAAACGCCAGGAGCCTGGGCGGCAGAGCGTTCTGTGCAGGTAAAAGGAGGAGCCCGCAGGGCGGGGGACACGCAGCAGAGCGCTCTGCCGCCCAGGCTCCTAGGGCAAGGGCAGCCGCGCGCCGAACTTGCTGCGCTTGATGCTGAAAAACGACTTGACGTTGCGCACGTTGGCATCGAAGGTGAACAGGCGCTGGGTCAGCGCCAGGTAGTCAGGCATGTCGCGCGCGTGCACCACCAGGCAAAAGTCCGGCCCGGGGGATACGCGGTAACACTGCTGCACCGCATCCTCTTGGGCCACTTTCAGCTCGAACGCTTCCAGCGCCTGCTGGTCTTGCCGGTCCAGCGTGATCTCTACCACGGCGCACAGGCCGTGGCCGATGATGGGCGCCAGGGCATCCACGCTGAGCACCGCAATTTCACGCTCGATCAAGCCAGCCCCGTGCAGGCGCTTGACGCGGCGCAGGCAGGTCGGCGGCGACACATGCACCAACTCGGCCAGCGCCTGGTTGCTCAGCGACGAGTCACGTTGCAGGCGCTCCAGCAATTGCAGGTCAATGGCGTCAAGTTCAGGCTGCAATACGCTCATGTCAAGCTCCCATCATCAGACATTGTGTCAACGGCGCTGCCAGCGCCGTGCCCACCACGGCCACAGCAGGTTCAGCGCCAGGCCCAGCATCACCAGCGCGGCGGCCAGCAGCTTCCAGCCCGGCAGGCCCTCGCCCAGCCACAGTGCCGAGCCGCCCATGCCAAACAGCGGTACCAACAGCGCCATGGGCGTGATGGTGGCCGCCGAGTAGCGCGACAGCAACCAGCCCCAAGCGGCGTAGCCAAACAGCGAATTGCCCCAGGCCTGCCAAGCCACTGCGGCCCAGGTGAAGGCGTCGGCCTGCTGCAAACCCGCAGCCAGCGCGTCCCAACCCTCTACCCAGAGCGACAAGGCGGCCAGCGGCGGCACGGCAAACAGGCTGGACCACACCACATAAGCCACCATGTTGATGCGCCCGGCGGCACGCGACACCAAATTGCCACCGGCCCACGACAGCGCGGCCAGCAAAATCAAAGCCAGCCCCAGCGGCGTGGTGCTGCCGTCGGTGTGCGACACGATCACCCCCAGACCGGCCGCGCCCAGCGCCAGCGCCAGCCACTGAACCCGTTGCAGCGATTCACCCGCCATGAGCATGGCCAGACCAATGGTGAAGAACACCTGGGTCTGGATCACCAGCGACGCCAGGCCCGGCGAGATGTGGCCGTTCATGGCGACAAACAGCAAACCAAACTGGCCCACGCCAATCAGCAAGCCATAAGCAGCCAGATTACGCCAGGGCACCGCCGGCCGGGGCAAAAAAAACACCATCGGCATTACCACCACGACAAAACGCAGCGTGGCAAACAACAAGGGGGGCATCTGCCCCAGGGCCAGCTTGATGACCACAAAATTGGTGCCCCAGACCGCCACCACAGCCAGGCCCAAAAGAAAGTGTCGCAGCGATAGTGATGTTTTCATTCAATATTTGTACTTTTATGAAATAAATATTTTCTCTTTTTCATTATAGAAATTTAAGTTCATTAAAATTAATAAATAGATACCTTATTTCATAGCCAGGCCTCTAACATGAGAAGCTTCACTTCAGGAGTTCCCCATGTGTGGCATTGTCGGCGCCGTATCCAATCACAACATCGTCCCCATTCTGGTGCAAGGCCTGGCCCGGCTCGAATACCGGGGTTATGACTCCTGCGGCGTGGCGGTGGCCGCCAATGGCTTGACGCGCGCGCGCAGCACGGCCCGGGTGTCGGAGCTGATGGAACAAATCGAGACCACCGGCCTGCAAGGCAGCACCGGCATTGCCCACACCCGCTGGGCCACCCACGGCGCGCCGGCCGTGCACAACGCACATCCGCACTTCAGTCACGGCCCTGGTGTCGATGCCTACTCAAAGCCGGGCCGCGTGGCCCTGGTGCACAACGGCATCATTGAAAACCACGATGAACTGCGCGCCGCCTTGCAGGCCAAGGGCTACGTGTTTCAGAGCCAGACCGACACCGAGGTGATCGCCCACCTGATCGACAGCTTGTACGACGGCGACCTGTTTGAAGCCGTCAAAGCCTCTTTGGCATCGCTGCAAGGCGCCTACGCCATTGCTGTGTTCTGCAAGGACGAACCGCACCGCCTGATTGGCGCACGCGCCGGCTCGCCGCTGATTTTGGGCATCAGCCCCGACGCGCATTACCTGGCCAGCGACGCCATGGCCCTGGCGGGTGTGACCGACCAGATTGTTTACCTCGAAGAAGGCGACGTGGCCGACATCCAGCTCGGCAAGTACTGGCTGGTGGACAAGGCCTTCAAGGCCCTGACCCCGGACCAGCGTCCGGTCAAAACAGTGCATGCGCACAGTGGCGCGGCCGAACTCGGCCCCTACCGCCACTACATGCAGAAGGAAATTTTTGAGCAGCCGCGCGCCATTGCCGACACGCTCCAGGGCGTGGACAGCATCGTGCCTGAGTTGTTTGATGGTGCAAACGCCAGCGCCGCGCGTGTGTTCAAGGATATCGACTCGGTGCTGATTCTGGCCTGCGGCACCAGTTACTACAGCGGCTGCACCGCCAAATACTGGCTGGAAAGCATCGCCAAAATCCCGACCCAGGTCGAAGTGGCCAGCGAATACCGCTACCGCGACTCGGTGCCCAACCCACGCACCCTCATCGTCACCATCACCCAAAGTGGCGAAACCGCCGACACGCTGGCCGCGCTGCGCCACGCCCAAGGCCTGGGCATGACGCACACCCTGACCATTTGCAACGTGGCCACCAGCGCCATGGTGCGCGAGTGCGAACTGGCCTACATCACGCGTGCCGGGGTCGAGATTGGCGTGGCCAGCACCAAGGCCTTTACCGCCCAACTGGCCGGGTTGTTCTTGTTGACGCTGGCGCTGGCGCAGTCGCGCGGCCTGCTCAGCGGGCCTGAGGAAGCGCGCCACATCAAGGCCTTGCGCCACCTGCCCGCCGCCCTGCAGGCCGTGCTGGCGCTCGAGCCCCAGGTGATCGCCTGGTCGCAGGACTTTGCCGCCAAGGAAAATGCGCTGTTTCTGGGCCGTGGCCTGCACTATCCGATTGCGCTCGAAGGCGCCCTCAAACTCAAGGAAATCAGCTACATCCACGCCGAAGCCTACCCGGCGGGCGAGCTCAAACACGGCCCGCTGGCGCTGGTCACCAGCGCCATGCCGGTGGTCACCGTGGCGCCCAACGACGCGCTGCTGGAAAAGCTCAAAAGCAACATGCACGAGGTGCGCGCCCGCGGCGGCGTGCTGTACGTGCTGGCCGATGCCGATTCACACATTGAAAGCAGCGAAGGCGTGCACGTGATCCGCATGCCTGAGAACTACGGCGAACTCTCGCCCATGCTGCATGTGGTGCCGTTGCAATTGCTGGCTTACCACACGGCGTGTGCGCGCGGCACCGATGTGGACAAGCCCAGGAACCTGGCGAAGAGCGTCACGGTGGAGTAACCCCGACAGGGCCTCAGTTACCGCTGGCGCTGCCTTCGCGGCGCGGGTCGGCACCACCAGCGTAGCTACCCGCCGCCGGGTTGCGTGACAGCAGGCCGGGCTGACCATTGGCACGGTAGCCGTTGAAGACCACACCGTGCACGCCGCTGGTAAAGCTGGTGGTTTGCGCCACCGTGTGGCCACGTGCCTTCAGATCGTCGCGGATGGCGGCAGTGTCAATGACCGAGCCTTTTTCGAGCGCGGTTGTGGCGCTGGTCTGGGCGCCAAAGTTGGGCAGGTTGATGGCTTGCTGCACATTGAGCTTCCAGTCAACCAGGCCAATCACGGTTTTGGTGGCGTACTGAATGATGGCGCTGCCGCCGGGTGAGCCGATGACGGCCTCCAAGTCACCCGAGGCGGCGTTGAACACCATGGTGGGCGCCATCGAGCTGCGCGGGCGCTTGAGCGGCTCGACCCGGTTAGCCACCCAACTGCCGTCGGCGTCTTTGTCAGTAAAAGAGAAATCGGTCAGCTGGTTGTTGAGCAAGAAACCACGCACCATTTGCAGGCTGCCAAAGCCGTTCTCAATCGTGGTGGTCATGGCCACGGCGTTGCCGTTGCGGTCCACGATCGACATGTGGCTGGTGGATGGCAGGTTGGCCGAGGTGTCGGTGCCAGCCGGATTGAAGACACCAGCGGGCATACCGGCGCTGGGCGTGCCCATGGACTTTTTCATGTCGATCAAGGTGGCGCGCTGGTTCAGGTAGGCCGGGTCCAGCATGCCGGCTTGCGGTAGCGTGACAAAGTCAGCGTCGGCGATGTACTTGGCGCGGTCAGCGTAGGCCAGCCGATAGGCTTCGGAGATCACATGCACCGAATCAGCGGTGTTGGCCTTCATGCCGGCCAGATCAAAGTTTTGCAAAATGCCCAGCGTTTGCAAGGTGGTGATGCCGCCCGAGCTGGGTGGCGGCATGCCGCACACTTTGTAGCTGGTGCGGTACTCCGCGCACACCGGCGCGCGCACCTTGCTGGTGTAGCCACTCAGGTCGGCCAGCGTCAGGCGCCCTGGGTTGGTCGGGTGGCTGCTGACTTTGTTGACGATATCTTGCGCCACCGGGCCGGTGTAAAAGGCATTGGCACCGCCGCTGGCAATGCTGCGCAAAGTGGCGGCCAGTTCGGGGTTTTTCAGCAGCGTGCCGGTGGCCTTGGCGCTGCCATCGGCATTCAAGAAGTAACTGGCAGCGGGTTCGCCTTGCGCCTTGATGCGCGCGGCGCTGGCGGCAATCGACACACGCATGCGCTCGCTGATGGCAAAGCCGTCTTCAGCCAGTTTGATCGTCGGGGCAAACAAGTCTGACCAAGGCAACTTGCCGTGCGCTTTGTGTGCGGCCTCCAGCATGCGCAACAGGCCCGGCGTGCCGACCGACAAGCCGCCATCGACTGCGGCAAAAAAGCCCAGCGGCTTGCCACTGGCGTCCTGGAACATGTTGGCCGAGGCCGCCGCCGGTGCCGTTTCGCGCCCGTCGTAAGCCAGCAGCTGGTTGGCTGACTTGTCAAAGTGCAGCATGAAAGCGCCGCCGCCAATGCCGGAGGACTGCGGCTCAACCAGGTTGAGCACCATCTGCACCGCAATGGCCGCGTCCAACGCGCTGCCGCCACGCGCCAAGATGTCCACACCCGCTTTGACCGCCAACGGGTTGGCAGCCGCCACCATGTCCTGGTTGGCATAAGCGATCGACTTGGCGGTGTAACCGGAGGGCGGCTCGGGCGGCAAGAATTGCACGGCTGGTTCGGCGTGCGACAAGGGCTGGACACTGCACCCCTGGCTGGC
>NZ_JACUUE010000345.1 GCF_014859475.1 Rhodoferax sp. | reverse complement strand
CCGGCACGCCCATCCACAGCGAATGCATGGTGGTGGTGCCGCCGTTGTAGGGAAACGGGTCAAGCGCGATGTCGATCTTGTGATGCAGCGCCAGGTACTCGTCCATGCCCACGCGCGGCTGCAAGATGAGCCGCTCGGGGCCAATGCCGGCCTGACCAAACAAATCGGTCAGGTGTTGCCTGAGGTCGTTGCTGGTCACATTGCCCAACATCAGTCTGGCTTGGGGCAGTGCGTGCAAAATGCGCGCCCACAAACTGGTGACCACCGGGTTGATCTTGGCTGTGTTGTTGAGGCAGGCCAGCATCAGCTCGCCCGACCCCAGTGCTGGCAGTGGGTTGATGGCGGGCGCGTCGTCGTAGGGCGTAAACGCCATGCCGCCGGGAATGCGCACCAGCGTTTCGCTGTGGTAGCGCTCGGTCAGGCCCACGGGGTCTTGCCAGGGGTCGCTGATACGGTAGTCGATGGAACTTAAACCCGTGGTGCCGGGGTAGCCGATGTAGGTGACTTGCACCGGTGCGGGCTTGCGGGCAAGTGCCAGCAAGCGGTTGTGTGCGGTGTGGCCTGACAGGTCAACCAGAATGTCGATGCCGTCGGCGCGGATGCGCTCGGCGAGTTGCTCGTCGCTCAGGGTGTTGCAGAGCAGCCAGTGGTCCATGAGGGCGGCAATGCGCTCGGTGTGGCTGTCTTGCAGGGTGTGGCTGTAGTAGCCGAATAGCTCGAATTGCGTTTTGTCGTGATGGGCCAGGATTGGCTCAAGGAAATAGGCCACCGGATGGTTGCAAAAGTCCCCGGACACATAGCCTATCTTGAGTCGCCGATCCGGCTCGCGGGGGTTGGTGTGCGGCTGCCAGAAGCGCTTGAGCGGTGCTTCGAACTGCTGGGCAAAGCGCAGGTGTTCCTGGAACAATTCCTGAGCGCTGCAGGTGGCAAGGTTTTGCAGCGCAAACAGCACGCCGGTGTGAGCCGTCACATCGTCAGGCTTGAGCGTCATCGCCCGGCGATAGCAGGCGATGGCTTCGTCAGACTGGCCCTGGCCCATGCGCGCCCCGGCGTAATTACAGAGCGTGGCTGCGTCGTCGGGTTTGAGCAAAAGCGCCCGGCGATAGCAGGCAATGGCCTCATCCACCTGGCCTTGTTTGATGAGCGCGTTGGCCAAGTTGTAGTGTGCCTCGGCGTAAGTCGGTTGCAGCAAAATGGTCTGCCGGAAGCTGGCGATGGCTTCGTCAGTGCGGCCCAGGTCGAGCAGCGCATTGCCGATCTTCAGGTAGTACTCGGCAAAACCCGGGTTGAACAACAGCGCCTGCCGGTAACTGGCGATGGCCTCTTCAGGCTGGCCCATGGCCTTGAGCGCATTGCCCAGGTTGTAGCTGGCATCGGGAAAGTTGGGCTGCAGCGCAAT
>NZ_JACUUE010000110.1 GCF_014859475.1 Rhodoferax sp. | reverse complement strand
ATGATGGAAAGCCTGCTGGCCTTCAAGCGCGCCGGGGCCGATGGCATCCTGACCTACTTCGCCCGCGATGCCGCACGGCTGCTGCGTGCCTGAAACCGTCCATTGGCCAGTTTTAATGTGCCATGCGCATCTTTACCATCCACGGTAGTCGCGTTACTGAAATTGCGGCGGGCGATGGCCCTGAGCCGCTGACCAGTCTGGACCTGCCAGAGTCTGGCTATGTGTGGTTATCTTGCACCCGCGCCGAACTTGAGCGCCTGCAACTGCCGATTCAGACGGCCTTGCAAACCCTGTGCAAACTGCAGTTGCTCGACCTCCACCTGTCCGACCTGCTGAATGCGCAACTGCCCTCACGTTTTGACTTCACCTCGCAATACGACATGCTGGTGTTTCGCGGCCTGGTGATGGGCGCTGCCGACGCAACAGCAGCCAGTCAGCCCCTGAAACACTTGCCCCGGCGCGGCGGTCCGCCCATCTTGCGGCGCATCGACACCAGCCCGGTCGGCTTCGTGGTGTTCGACCGCGTGCTGCTGACCGTGCACCCCGCCGACTTCTCGCTGCGCGATGCTTACGCGCTGCGGCTCATGGCGACCAGCGACAGCGCTGCGCAGGCCGGCCTGATGCCGGGCGCGCCCGACAGCCTCTCTCTTGGCGGGCGCGGCATTCCAGCCAACCCTGCCGACCTGATGCTGCGCATCGTCAACCAAATGGTGGACGGCTACCTGGCGCTACGACGTGAACTCAGCCAACAGCTTGACCACTGGCAGGCCGAGCTGATCAACCCCAAAAGCCGCTTCAGCAACTGGAACGCCCTGCTCAGCGCGCGCCTGTCCTTGCACCAGCTCGATGAAATCTGCGAAGACCAGCGCGCTGCCATCCAGGACTGGATCGAGGCATTGAAAAGCTGGCCAGAGCACGACGAGTTACTGAGCCGACACCAGCGGGATTTGCTGCAGGTGCGCAGCCGCGACGTGCTGGAACACATCGAACGCGTGCTGCACCACGTGCAACGGCTCGAGCAAAACGCTGAAACGGCGGTGCAAATGCACTTCAATGCGCAGAGCCACCGCACCAACGAGATCATGCGCACGCTCACCGTGCTGACCGCCATTTTTTTGCCGCTGAACCTGATCGCTGGTATTTTTGGCATGAACTTCGACTTCATTCCGCTGCTGCACCGAAGCAATGGCTTCTGGCTGGCCATGATTTCAATGGCCCTGACGGCGGGCGGACTGGGCCTTTTTTTCTGGCGCAAACGCTATCTGGCGCACTCGGCCCGCTGAAGTCAGCCAGCAGCACGACCCCGCCGCGGCAATCATCGGCCGCGCAATTGGTAGTTTGCGATACTTGCAAAGTAATCATCTGCACCTCATCTGGTCGCCAGGTTGATCGGCCCTTTTTTTATGGAGCTATTTATGAAACGCTGGTTTTTGATTTTGCTGACAGCCCTGACGTTGACGGGTTGTGGTTACAACGACTTTCAACGCCTGGACGAGCAAACCAAGTCGGCCTGGAGCGAGGTGCTCAACCAGTACCAGCGCCGTGCCGATCTGGTGCCCAACATTGTGGCCACGGTCAAGGGCGAAGCCGCTTTCGAGCAGGACACGCTGACCAAGGTGATCGAAGCGCGCTCCCGGGCCACGTCGATCCAGGTCACACCCGAAACGCTCAACGACCCAGCCGCTTTCAACAAGTTTCAGGCAGCCCAGGGTGAGCTGGGCTCGGCGCTGAGCCGGCTGATGGTCGTGGTCGAGCAATACCCCAACCTCAAGGCCAATCAAGCCTTCGGCGACTTGCGGGTGCAACTCGAAGGCACCGAGAACCGCATCACAGTGGCGCGCAACCGCTACATTCAGGCGGTGCAGGAGTACAACGTGCTGGCGCGCAGTTTCCCAAGCAACCTGACCGCCATGGTGTTCAGCTACAGCCCCAAGGCGAACTTCTCGGTGCAGAACGAAGCCGCCATCTCGGCGCCACCGGTGGTTGATTTCAACAAAAAATGAGTGTCTTGCTGCGGCGCCTGCACGCCTCACTGCCGAATTTCCGGTGCTTGGGGTCGTTGTTGCTGCTGTGCTTTTTGGCATGGGGTGCACTTGGCACCGCGCAAGCGCAACAGGCGGTACCCGCCCTGACTGCTCACGTGATCGACACCGCAGGCACCTTGTCAGGCACCCAGCGCGAGGCGCTTGAGGCCAGGTTGGACGCCTTCGAACAGTCAAGCGGCGCGCAAGTTGTGGTGTTGCTGGTGCCCGGCACCCAGCCCGAAGACATCGCCAGTTATGCCAACCGGGTGGCCAACAGCTGGAAAATTGGCCGCAAAGACATCGGCGACGGCCTGCTGCTGATCGTGGCGGTGCAAGACCGCAAGCTGCGCATCGAGGTGGCCAAAACGCTCGAGGGCGCCATTCCTGACCTGGCAGCCAAGCGCATCATTGACCAAGCCATCACGCCGCGCTTCAAACAGGGCGACTACGCTGGCGGCATTGATGCCGGCGTCACGCGCATCATGGCGCTGATCAGCGGCGAGGCCTTGCCCGCGCCGGGCGAAACCCACCAGCCAGCTAGCGATTTTGACTGGATGCAGTTGGGCATCTTCATGTTCGTCGCCGTGCCGGTGATCGGTGCGGTTACCCGAAGCATTCTGGGTAACCGGCTCGGTGCCATGGCCACCGGCGGCGTGGCTGGCATCATCGCCATGGGGCTGACGGCCAGTTTGCTGATGGCCGGTCTGGTGGGCGTGGTTGCCATGATCTTTACCCTGGTGCAAAACATACCCGGCAAGCGCGGCGGCTGGCCGGGTGCAGGTGGCAATGCAGGCTGGGGCCATGGCGGCGGCTTTGGCGGCGGCGCGGGAGGTGGCTTTGGCGGCGGTGGCGGCTTCGGCTCGGGCGGTGGTGGCGATTTTGGCGGCGGTGGCGCCTCGGGAGACTGGTAATGTGGACGCGTTTGACCCGAATCCTGAAACATCGCTGGCAAAGCGATGACGCGGCGCAGTGCGCCGTGCCACCCGCGCTGCTGGACAAGCTGGCCGCGCAAGTGGCGACCAGCGAAGCAGGGCACAGCGGCGAAATACGCATCTTTATCGAGGCCGGACTGCCGCTGAGCTATCTGTGGCAGCCCGCCAGCATGGCGCAGATCACGCATGAGCGCGCGCTGGCCATGTTTGGCAAGCTGCGGGTCTGGGACACCGCGAACAACAACGGTGTGTTGATCTATTTGCTGCTGGCCGAGCACCGCATTGAAATTGTGGCCGACCGGGGCTTGAACGAGCGGGTGGCTCCGAACACCTGGCCACGCTTGGTGGCAGGCATGAGCACAGCGTTCAAGGCCGGTGATTTTGAAGGCGGGTTGACCAAGGCCGTGCAGGAAGTGTCGGCGCTGTTGCAAAGCCACTTTGCCCTGCAAGCCGGGCAAAGCAACCCCAATGAGCTTCCCGACACACCGCTACTAAGCGGTTCGTAAAGCAAGTCCGTCATTGCGAACGCAGTGAAGGCTTCTCTGTTCAAGGTCCGTGTGCGGTACCGGGCCGATTCGGCTGGCTCGCGACGACGGCTCAGGCCGGGTCGGCTTTTACTTGGCGGGTTCCGCGATTGACTGCACCGAGACTTCGACACGTCGGTTCCTGGCGCGGCCCTCGGCGGTGGCGTTGTCGGCCACCGGCTCGGTTTTGCCCTTGCCAATCGCCCGCACGCGCTTGACATCCACGCCGTGGCTCACCAGATAAGCCTTTACCGCTTCAGCGCGCGCCACAGACAGACGCTGGTTGTAGGCCTCGGTGCCAACGCTGTCGGTATGGCCTGTGGCAATCACCACATCAAGCTGAACGCCCTTGATCTGGGCCACAAGTTCATCGAGCCTGGCCACGCCGTCCAGCTTGAGCACCGATTTATCGAAATCAAACAGCGTCTCGGCCGCCAAACTCACTTTGGTGACAGCAGGTGCCGCAGCTGGCACGACAGCCCGGGCGCGCGGCGGAATCACAACCGATGCCTTGATTTGGTCCAGCGTATCGACCAGAGACTCTTCGATCGGGCACAACTCGGCCGGGTCGATGCCAGCACGGTCCTGGCCGGCATCTTGTGCGCTCGGCACATCGTCACGTTTGACACCCACTGCGGACACCAGTTGGCCCATGCCGGCCAGCGTGCGCGCCTGCGCCGTGGCCTGGTTGTGGCGCGCATTGATGTAGGAACGCGTGGCCTCGAAATATTCGTTCTGGCTGTCAAGCAAGTCGAGCAGCGTGCGCTGACCGATGTCGAACTGCTGGCGATAAGCCTCGCGCGATTTTTCCGTTGCCAGGCGGTGCTGATCCAGGTACTTTTGCTGCTCGCTCAGGCTGCGCACGTCGCTGTAGGCGATCGACAGGGTCTGACGCACATCGCGGCAGGCTTTTTCTTGCAGATCGCGTGCCTGGTACTTCTGGTCCACGGCCTGGCGCTCGCGGGCCTTGTCGGCACCGCCCCGGAACAGGTTGTAGTTAAGCACCAGTTCAATGCCGTTGACCCGCGTGTTGCCACTGATGCCACCGGTGTCGTTGTCACGGTTCGCATAAGCGCGCAAGTCAAGCCGCGGCAAATAAGCCGCCTTGCTGGACTCAATGGCGGTATTGAAGGCGCGAACGTTCTCGACGGCGGCATTCAAGGTCGGGCTGCCCTGCAGGCCGTCGCGCATCAAGGCCGTGGTGGACTCGGGCATGGTGCCGAGCTTGAACGGCTCCGGCAAGGTCGGCAGGCTGGCGGGTGGCTTTTCGCCGACCACGCGCAGGTAGCGCGCGCTCACATCATGCAGGTTGGTCAGTTCGGTCAGCAAGTTGGACTCGGCCAGCGCCAGGCGGCCGTTGGCCTGCTCAACGTCCACCCGGCGACCGACGCCAGCGTTGGCGCGCTCTTCAACAAGTTGGGTGGTTTGTTTGTGCTCGACATAATTTTGCGTGGCGGCATCCACCAACTCGCGGTAGCGCACCACATCGGCATAGGCCCGCACGGCCTCCAGGGCTGCCGTCTCGGAGGCCTCAAGCAACTCGTAGTAGCGCGTCAGCTTGGCATAACCCAGTCGCTTGGTTTCATTGGCCGTGAACATGCCGTCGAACAGCATTTGATTGAGGGTGAGCTGCGCCGCGTTGAAGTTGTAGCGGCCATAATCGATCAAGGGTGTATCGCGGTTCTCGCGACCGGTCGTGGCGGTCAGGTCGAGCCGCGGAAAATAGCCGCCGCGCGCCACATCGCGCTCGTTGTGGGCAGCATTGAAGCCATTCCAGCGCGCCTGCACCTCGGGGTTGGTGGTGACCGCCTTGCGCACAGCCTGTACCATCGGATCAGGCAAGGTTTGCGCCTGGGCGCCATAGGCAAAAAGCACAGCCAGCGCCAAAATAGAAAACTTTTTATCTCTGGAATTCATATAACCCCCAAATATTTTTTAGTAACAATCAGAAAGAATTACCCTATCACACCAACAGATGTAAATAATTATGACTCGATTTGTGATTTTCCCAAATCCTTTTGCAAATGACTCTCATTCCTGCACACACCACTCGGACGTGTCGCTTTCGCGGCCAGGGCACAAGCGCGTGCTTGTTTTTTTTGCTGGTGTTGCCGTTTCTCATTTTTCAATCCTTTGCCAGCCCCGATCTTGATAAAACGCAAGCCTTGGCACTGGAACGCTATGGCACCCACGCCGCAGAAACGGTGGCAGCATGGCGCCAAATGATCGAAGCATCGCGCGCCCTGCCCGACCTGGACAAACTCACCAAAGTCAACACATTTTTTAACCGGCGCCACCTTTTTCAGGATGACATAATCGTGTGGCAACAAAACGACTATTGGGCCACACCGCTGGAGTTCATCGGCCGGGGCGCCGGTGACTGTGAAGACTTTTCCATCGCCAAATACGTCACCCTGCAAATGCTGGGCATCGGCAATGACAAGTTGCGCATGATCTATGTGCGCGCCCAAAGTGGCTCCCTGAAACCCATCGCGCACATGGTGCTGGGCTATTACGAAGAGCCCACGGCAGAGCCAAAACTTCTCGACAACCTGATCAGCAGCATACGCCCGGCCTCCCAGCGCCCTGACCTGACCCCCGTTTTCAGCTTCAATGGCGAAGGCTTGTGGGTGGGCGGCGCCACCACCTCTGTGGCCGACCCCACCGCCCGCCTGTCGCGCTGGCGCGACGTGCTCGAACGCATGCGCCAGGATGGCCTGTGAAGATCAACCCCCCAATTACCACCAAGCGAGCCCACCATGTCACTCATCAAACAACTCTGGATTGCCATCACCCTGGTCATGACCATCGCATTTGGCGGCAGCATGGTGGTCAGCGTGCTTTCGGCGCGGCACTACCTGGAGCAGCAACTGCAGGTGAAAAACATCGACAACGCCAACGCCCTGGCGTTGTCGCTGACGCAGCTGGAAAAAGACGAGGTCATGGTCGGGCTGCTGGTGGCAGCGCAGTTTGATGTCGGCCACTACCGTTTCATTCGCATTGTCTCGCCCACCGGCCAGACCCTGGTGGAGCGCGTGGCCGCCGACCTGAAGCCGGGCGCGCCCGACTGGTTTGTCAAGCTCATCCCCATCCGCACCGCGCCGGGGCAGGCGCTGGTCCAGGACGGCTGGAACCAGTACGGCACGCTGACGCTGGCCAGCCACGACAGCTATGCTTACCAAAGCCTGTGGGACGGCACCATCGAGCTGCTGCTCTGGTTTGTCATTGGCGCGGCCATCACGGGCATGGTCGGCACCGTGCTGATCCGCATCATCACGCGGCCGCTGGGTAAAGTGGTGGGGCAGGCGCAGGCCATTGCCGAGCGCCGTTTCCTGACCATCACCGAGCCGCGCACGCCCGAATTCAAAAGCGTGGCGCACGCCATGAACGAGATGGTCGGGCGGCTCAAGGCCATGTTCAACGACGAAGCGGCGCGCCTTGAGGCCATGCGCCAAAAGGTCAACCACGATGCCGTCACCGGCCTGCCGGGACGCGACTACTTTTTGTCACAGCTGCACGAGGCTGTGCAGGGCGATCGGTTTGGCTCTACTGGCACACTGGTACTGGTGCGCCTGCCAGACCTCGACAACCTGAACGCCCAACTCGGGCGCCAACAAACCGACGCACTGCTCAAGCACATGGCCGAGGAGCTTGACAAAAACAGTGGCGAGCACCCCGGTCGGCAGGCGGGCCGCCTCAAGGGTGCCGAGTTGGCCGTGGTCTGCCCCGGCGTTACCACCGCAGTCGAGCTTGCCAGCGACATCCACGAACGTCTTGTACAAAACCTGCTGCCGAAATGGCGTGACCGGGTGCCCGACCTGTTCCACATCGGCGCCGTGCGCTACCGCCATCACCAGAACATCAGCGAGCTGCTGGCCCGCGCCGACGAAACGCTGGCCCAGGCTGCCAGCCAGGGGCCCAACAGCTGGCATGCGGGCGAAGACAGCACCGCCAAAGCCGCGCTGCCAGCCGCGCAATGGCGTGCCCTGCTCACCGAGGCCGTGGCCGACGGCCGACTGGCACTGAGCTTTTACCCGGTGATGTCGTGCGATGGCACCAACCCGCTGCACCAGGAAGGCATGATTCGCCTGCAGGTGGACGCCGCGGGCACGCTCTTGTCGGCGGGCGACTTCATGCCGATGGCCGCCCAGCTCAACCTGACCGCACCCATCGACCTCGGCGTGGTGAAACTGGCCATCGAGCACCTGCGCAGCACGGCGGGCGACATTGCCGTCAACCTGTCGGCCGCCACCGTGGCCAACTTCAGCTTCCGCCATGAACTCACCCAGTTGCTCACAGCCCACCCCGAGGCCTGCCAACGCCTCTTGATTGAGGTGCCCGAATACGGCGTCTTCAAACAGTTCGACGCTTTCCGCGACCTCGCGCACCAACTCAAGCAATTGGGCTGTCGCGTCGGCGTTGAGTACTTTGGCCAGAGCTTTTCTGAAAGCGGCAAGCTCGCCGACCTCGGGCTGGACTACATCAAGGTGCACCCCAGCTACATTCGCGACATCGCCAGCAACGCGGGCAACCAGGAATTCCTCAAGGGCCTGTGCAAAGTGGCGCACGCCATCGGCATCACCGTGGTGGCGCAGGG
>NZ_JACUUE010000109.1 GCF_014859475.1 Rhodoferax sp. | reverse complement strand
TGGCGATCCACGACTTCCGGGTGCATGGATTGCGTCACTTCGTTCGCAATGACGGGGCTGTTCGTGGAAAAGTGTTGGGGTGCGATGCCATGTTGTGGTGACCGACGACCCCGGATTCTGCTTCGCGCCATCCGGGCTACGGGTTTGCCGCACGCCGGGTTCGTGGTGTGAGGTCAGCCTTGCGCGACAGGGCGATCAGCGTCACTGCACCACTCGCTCCAGCTGCCCGCGTACAGCGCCGTGCGTCCCAGGCCGGCGACTTCCATGGCGATCAGGTTGGGCACGGCGCTGACACCGCTGCCGCAGTGGTGCACCACGCTGGCCGGGTCGCGGCCTGCCAACAGCGCCTCAAATTCAGTTTTCAAAACATCGGCACTTTTGAAGCAGCCATTGGCATCCAGGTTGTCAGAGAACGGGCGATTCAGCGCGCCCGGAATGTGACCCGCCACCGGGTCGAGCGGCTCGACATCACCCCTGAAGCGCGGCGCACCGCGGGCATCCACAAGGGTCTGGCCGGGGCGCGCCAGCGCGCGCAAAACCGACTGGGTGTGGGTCAGCACCGCCTTGGGAGAGCCTGGCGTGTAAGTGACTGCGGGCCGCGCCGGGGCCGTCCCGGCCTCGACGGCGCCGCCTGCCGCGAGCCAGGCGGGCAGTCCGCCGTCGAGCACCGCTACTGCCTCATGCCCCACCCATTTCAACAGCCACCACAGGCGGCCGCAGTAGTTGGCGCCCTGGCGGTCATACACGACTGCCTGCATGTCGGGCGCCAAGCCAACGCTGCCGAGCCAGGCGGCAAAATTTTCGCGCGAAGGCAGCGGGTGGCGGCCACCGCTGGCCGCGTCGGGCGCGCCGTGGGCGCTCAGGTGCCGGTCGAGGTCGGCGCGCACCGCACCGGCAAGGTGGCTTTGCTGGTATTGCGCATCGCCGGCCGCAGGCTGCATCAGCTCGAAGCTGCAGTCGAACACCAGCAGCGGCTGGCCGCTGGCCAACAGGGTCTGCAATTGGGCGACAGAAATCAGGGTGCTGTACATCGGTGTTCCTTTAAGGTGGGTCAGTGTTCTTCAGCGGGGGTGTTGGGCAAGGCGCGGGTGCGCAGCACAGTGGCGGCAATGCCGCTGACCACAATTACCGCCATGCCGGCCCAGCCGATCAGCGGTATGGCGTCGTCGAACAACACCAGGCTGTAAAAAGCGGCAAAGACAATACCGGCGTATTGCAAATTGGCCACCAGCAGCGTGGCGCCGCGGCTGTAGGCGCGCGTCATGCACCACTGGCCCAGGGAGGCCAGCACACCGATGGGAATCAGCCAAGTGGCGGCTTGCCAAGACACGCTGGCCCAGGGGGTGAAGCCGTTCCATAGCACGCCGGCCAGCCCGGCGAAGGCCGTGCTGACCGAAAAGTAAAACACGGTGCGGCCCTCGGGTTCGCCTGCCTTGCCCAGCGCGGTCACCTGCAAATAGGCCAGCGCCGCACCCATGCCCGAGAGCAACCCCACCAGGCCGGCAAACAACTGGTTCTGGTCGAGCGTGGGGCGCAGCATCATCACCACGCCGGCAAAACCGGCCAGCACGGTGGCCATCAGCGGCCCTTGGCGGCTGCTTTGGCCATACAGCATCGCACCGCCCACCACAAAAGCCGCCACCCAGACACCGCTCATGTAATTGAGCGTCATGGCGGTGGCGAGCGGCAAATGGGCAATGGCATAAAACCAGCTTGACAACGCAAACACGCCAACGGCCGCGCGCCAGGCGTGCATCATGGGTACTTTGGTGGCCAGCGGTGTGCGCCGGGCGCGCAACACCAGCGTCATGAAGACGACGCTGACCAGACCGCGATAAAACACCAGTTCAGCCACGCTGAAACTGCTTGACGCGAACTTGATGCCAACCGCCATGGTGGCAAAAAAGAAGGCGGCTCCCAGCATCCAGAGTGCTTGCATCCCTTACAGACCCTGCGGCCCAATGGCGCGGCGGTACCAGGCGTGAAAGTGCTGCATGCCGTCCTCCATCGGGCTCTGGTAGGGGCCCACCTCGTTGTCACCACGTTGCAGCAGCGCCCGGCGCCCGGCATCCATGCGCTCGCCGATTTCGTCGTCTTCGAGGCAGGTTTCCATGTAGGCGGCTTGCTGCGCTTCGACAAACTCGCGCTCGAAGGCGGCAATTTCCTCGGGGTAGAAAAATGCCACCTGGTTCAGCGTTTTGTCAGGCCCCATGGGGTGCAAGGTGGACACCGTCAGCACGTGCGGGTACCACTCGACCATGATGTGCGGATAGTAGGTGAGCCAAATGGCACCACGCTCAGGCAAGGCACCGTTGCGGTAATTTAACAGCGCGTCGTGCCAGCGCCGATAGCTTGGAGAACCAGGCTTGCCAAAAGCCTTGGAGACGCCTACGGTCTGCACCGAAAACTGTTCGCCAAATTGCCAGCGCAGGTCGTCACAGGTGACAAAGTGGCCCAATCCCGGATGGAACGGACCCACGTGGTAGTCCTCCAGATAGACCTCGATGAAAGTTTTCCAGTTGTAGTTGCACTCATGCAGCTCGGTTTTGTCAAGCACGTAGCCAGAAAAATCCAGCGCTGCCTGTTCGCCCATGCCGGCCAGGTCAGCCGCCACGTCGCGCCCGTTGTCCTCGAACAGCAGGCCGTTCCACTCGCGCAGCGGGTAGTTGTGCAGGTTCAGGCACGGGTCGGTGGCAAAGTGGGGTGCGCCAATGAGCTTGCCTGCGGGCGTTTGGCCGGCGCTGTCGCCGCCGCTGTAGGTCCAGCGGTGGATCGGGCAGACGATGTTGCCCGCAGCGGCACCGGGCAAGCTGCCACGCCCCTTGAGCATGATGGCCTGGCGATGGCGGCAGACATTGGAGATGAGCGCGATGCCGCCTGGCGTGCGCAAGAGCGCGCGGCCCTCGCTCTCGTGGGCCAGCGTGGCGTAGTCGCCTACGTTGGGCACACTGGCGGCGTGCCCCACATAGCGTGGTCCCCGCTGAAACAGGGTTTGCAATTCGCGCTGGTAAAGCGCGGCATCGAAATAGCTTGAAACTGGTAGTTGGCCGGTGGCCTGCTGCAGTTGAAGACTTAAATCAGACATGGGTAACCTGACCTGAGGGCTCGTCCATGAATAAGCTGTGCATTTGGTCTGACCTGCCAAATGTGCATATTATTTGTGAACGAGTCCTATTGACTCCCCACAGGGAGATGCGCTGGTGGCCGTAGCCGTGCGCGAGACGAAAAAACCCAGCCGGGGCTGGTGCAAAGCGAGGCATTGTACCTTTGCGGCCTGTGCCGGCAGCGCGCCCGGCATGGGCTTGGCAACAACGCATAAAATCGTTATTTTGATTCCGGGAGTGTTGCGTTTTATGGTTACTGCCTCCAAACACGGACCCGCTGCGCCGGCGCACTACGAGGCGGCGTTGCAGGAACTTGAGCAATTGGTGGCCAAGCTCGAATCCGGCGACATGCCCCTGGAGCAACTCCTGAGCCAGTACCAACGCGGTGCCGAATTGCTGAAGTTTTGTCGCGAACGACTGGCGGCCGTTGAAGAGCAAATCAAGGTGCTCGACCAGGGCGCGCTCAAGCCATGGATCGGCGACGCGGCATGACTAGCACATTTGACTTGAATGGTTGGTGCACGCAGCATCTGCAGCGCGTTGAGCAGGCGCTAGACGTCTGGGTCAGCGTCGATCTAGCCTCGGATCTGGCGCACGCCGCGCCCGCCGACCTGATGCTGGCCATGCGCTACGCCGTGCTCGATGGCGGCAAGCGCCTGCGCCCCTTGCTGGTGCTGGCGGCATCTGAAGCGGTCTCTGGTGCGCAGGATGAAGCCGCCTTGCGCGCTGCTTGCGCCGTTGAACTGATCCACGCGTATTCGCTGGTGCACGACGACATGCCGTGCATGGACAACGATGTGCTGCGCCGCGGCAAGCCCACCGTGCACGTGCAGTTTGGCTCGGCCAGTGCCTTGCTGGCGGGCGATGCGCTGCAGGCTCTGGCCTTTGAGCTATTGACTCCTGACGAGGCGGCTGTGCCGACCAAATGCCAGGCCCGACTGTGTCGTTTGTTGGCGCGCGCGGCGGGCTGTGCCGGCATGGCTGGGGGCCAGGCGATTGACCTGGCCAGCGTTGGCCGACCGCTTACCGAAGACCAGCTGCGCCAGATGCACCAGCTCAAAACCGGCGCCCTGCTGCAGGCCAGCGTGATGATGGGTGCCGCCTGTGGCGACACCACGGCGCAGGCGGCACAAGCCCTGCAAGCCTATGGTGCCGCCATCGGTCTGGCGTTTCAGGTGGTGGACGACATCCTTGATGTCACCGCCGATTCGGCCACGCTGGGCAAAACGCCGGGCAAGGACCAGGCCCAGGACAAGCCCACTTATGTCTCGCTGATGGGGCTGGAGCGCGCCAATGCCTATGCCCAGACCCTGTACCAGCAGGCGCTGGCGGCGCTGGCCTCGAGCGGCCTGGCGGACACGCGTGCGCTGCAAGGGCTGGCCAGCCTGATGGTGCAGCGTTCAAGCTGACGTACTTCCTGCTGTCAAAATCAGAGCCTATGTTGATGAATATCCCTTATCCCTTGCTGCAGACCATCCATGGCCCGGCTGACCTGCGCCATCTGCCGCGCGAGCAACTCGACACCCTGGCCACTGAACTGCGCGCCTTTTTGCTGGAAAGCGTGTCCAAAACAGGCGGTCACTTGAGCTCCAACCTGGGCACCGTGGAACTGACGGTGGCGCTGCACTATGTGTTCAACACGCCGCACGACCGGGTGGTGTGGGACGTGGGCCATCAAACCTACCCGCACAAAATCCTCACCGGCCGGCGCGAGCGCATGGCCAGCCTGCGCCAGTTGGGCGGCTTGAGCGGCTTTCCGCAGCGCGCCGAGAGCGAATTCGACGCCTTCGGCACGGCGCACTCCAGCACCTCCATTTCGGCCGCTTTGGGCATGGCCATGGCCTCGCGGCTCAAGGGGGAAGACCGGCACGCCATTGCCGTCATCGGCGACGGCGCCATGACCGCCGGCATGGCTTTTGAGGCCATGAACAACGCCGGGGTCTCGGACTGCAACCTGCTGGTCATCCTGAACGACAACGACATGTCGATCAGTCCGCCGGTGGGCGCGCTGAACCGTTACCTGGCCAAGTTGCTCAGCGGCCAGTTTTATGCTGCGGCCAAAAGTGCCAGCAAAAATGTGTTGCGCGGTGCGCCACCGCTGCTGGAGCTGGCGCGCCGCTTTGAGGAGTCGGCCAAGGGCATGGTGAGCCGCGTCACGCTGTTCGAGAAATTCGGTTTCAATTACGTGGGACCAATTGACGGCCACGATGTGCAGACGCTGGTGTCGGTGCTGGAAAACATCAAGCATCTCAAGGGCCCGCAGTTTTTGCACGTGGTCACCAAAAAAGGCCAAGGCTACAAGCTGGCTGAGGCCGATCCGGTGGCCTACCACGGCCCGGGCAAGTTCGACCCGGCCGTGGGCCTGCAAAAATCTGCGGCTGTCAGCAAACCCACGTTCACCCAGGTTTTTGGCGACTGGTTGTGCGACATGGCCGCCGCCGACGATCGGCTGGTGGGCATCACGCCGGCCATGCGCGAAGGCTCCGGCATGGTGGCTTTTGAGCAGCGCTTTCCCACACGTTATTTCGATGTGGGCATTGCCGAGCAGCACGCGGTGACCTTTGCCGCTGGTCTGGCCTGCGAAGGCCTGAAGCCGGTGGTGGCGATTTACTCCACCTTTTTGCAGCGCGGCTACGACCAGTTGATCCACGACGTGGCCATCCAGAACCTGCCGGTGGTGTTTGCGCTCGATCGCGCGGGTTTGGTGGGGGCCGATGGCGCCACCCATGCCGGCGCCTATGACATTCCTTATCTGCGCTGCATTCCCAATATCAGCGTGGCCTGCCCGGCTGACGAAAATGAGTGCCGCCAGTTGCTCAGCACGGCCTATGCCCAAAGCACGCCGGTGGCGGTGCGTTATCCGCGCGGCGCGGGTGCTGGCGTGGCGGTCGGCTGCACGCTCGACGCGCTGCCGTTCGGCAAGGGCGAAGTTCGCCGCAGCGGCCAGCGCGTGGCCATTCTGGCTTTTGGCACGCTGCTGTACCCGGCGCTGCAGGTGGGCGAGGCTTTGGATGCCACGGTGGTCAACATGCGCTGGGTCAAACCACTCGATGTGGACTTGCTGCTGCAGGTGGCGGCCAGCCACGAGGCTTTGGTCACGCTGGAAGAAGGCGCCATCATGGGCGGGGCGGGGAGCGCCGTGCTAGAAGCGCTGGCGGCAGCCGGCATCACCAAACCGGTGCTGCAACTGGGATTGTCAGACAAATTCATCGAACATGGTGACCCGGCCAAATTGCTGGCGCTGCAGGGGCTGGATGCGTCCGGCATTGAGGCTGCTATTCGCGCACGTTTTATGATGGCGCAAGCTTTGTGAAGACAAAAAGTCTTTTTAGGGTAAACCCGCCCATTTGCGGGTGCTGCGCTTCTTAAAATGTCGGGCGACACTTAACCGTCGTTGCCATGCCTTGCAGCACGGCTGTAAATTCAGTTTTCAACTCCAGGAGTAAATCAATGGATCGTCGTTCAGTTATTAAAAATGCAGGTATCGCGGGCATTTTGGCAGCGGGTGCTGCACCGGCCGTGCACGCCCAGGGCGCCAATGTGCGCTGGCGCCTGGCATCGAGCTTTCCCAAGTCGCTGCCCACCATTTTTGGCAGTGCCGAGATGTTTGCCAAGACCGTCAAGGACCTGTCTGGTGGCAAGTTCGAAGTGTCGGTCCATGCCGCAGGTGAACTGATGCCACCTTTTGGCGTGGTGGACGGGATTCAAAATGGCACCGTCGAGATGTCTCAGACAGCGTCCTACTATTTCACTGGCAAGGACCCCATTTTTGCCTTCAGCTGCGCTGTGCCCTTCGGCCTGACCGCGCGCCAGATGGACGCCTGGATGGAGCACGGCAACGGCCGCAAGCTGATGGACGAGTTTTACGCCAAGTACAACATCAAGAGCCGCAGCGCGGGTAACACCGGCACGCAAATGGGCGGCTGGTACCGCAAGGAAATCAATACTGTCAAAGACCTCAAGGGTCTGAAAATGCGCATGGGTGGCGGCCTGTTCGGCGAAGCCATGCATAAGCTCGGCGTGGTGTCGCAGAACATGCCCGCCGGTGAGGTTTATCAGGCGCTTGAAAAAGGCACGCTCGACGCCACCGAGTTCGTCGGCCCCTACGATGACCAGAAGCTGGGCTTCAACAAGGTGGCGCCGTTTTACTACTATCCCGGTTGGTGGGAGGGTGGCGCCGAGCTGGAGTTTTTCATCAACACCAAGGCCTATGCGGCGCTGTCGCCCGAGTACCAGGCCATGGTCGATGTGGCCACCGCCGTGGCGGCGCGCGACATGACGGCCAAGTACGATGCCTTCAACCCGATCGCCCTGAAAAAGTTGGTGGCGGACGGCACCAAGCTCAAGCCCTTCTCAACGGCCATCATGGACGCCGGTTTCAAGGCATCGATGGAAGTGTTTGCCGAGCACGAAGCCAGGTCGCCAGAGTTCAAGAAAATTCACCAGGACATGCGAGCCTTCCAGCGTGATCAGATTCTGTGGCTGCGCTTTTCCGAAATGCGTTATGACAGCTACATGGCGACTGCCAAAATTTAAGCGTCCTATCGTCTAGCCTAAGGTCGGCTACCCCAAACCTTGCATGGCATGGTTTGGGGTATTTTTTTGCCCAGTGGAAACAATGAAATTATTTTGTTGACTGGTTGAAAATTCATGCGCCACGAGTCAAGGGAAACCCTGCGGACCGTGTCGCTGCCTTATACCTGCAATAAGCAGTGGCCCAAAAAGTCATGGCGGCCTTTATACAGTCCGCGCACAACGCTATTTAAACAGGGGTAAATTGATGGATCGTCGTTCCGTTCGCTGGCGCCTGGCTTCAAGCTTTCCCAAAGCCCTCGACACCATTTTTGGTGCCGCTGAAATGTTTGCCCAAAAAGTGGGCGAATTATCCCGTGGCAAGTTCACTATTTCGGTTCATGCCGGCGGCGAGTTGATGCCTGCGGGTGCCGTGCTTGACGGCTCTTCCAACGGCACGGTGGAGATGGCGCACACGGCGCCCAATTACTTCTT
>NZ_JACUUE010000108.1 GCF_014859475.1 Rhodoferax sp. | reverse complement strand
CGGTGTACTCGGCCATGCGCGGCAGCGGGATCACCACGTCTTCGTTGATCTTGAACGCGTTGGTGTGGCGGCTGATGGCCGCCGTGCGCTTGCGGTCAAGCCAGAATTTTTTGCGCGCCTCGGGGCTGATGGCAACAAAACCCTCGCCGCTGCGCGAATTGGCAATACGCACCACCTCGCTGGTCACGCGCGCCACCTCGTCGGCATCGTTACCCGCAATGTCACCGAAAAGCACCATCTTGGGTACACCGCCACCGCTCAGGACGGCGCCGCGCTTGCTTTTGGTGGTGTAGCCAACGGCTTTCAGGTAACGGTCGTCCAGATGCTCCAGCCCGGCCAGCAGCACGCCACTGCGTTTTTGCTCGGCAAACATGAAGTCCTTGATCTCGACGATGCTGGGCACGGCGTCTTTGGCATTGCCAAAAAACTCCAGGCATACGGTGCGCGTGTGCTGGGGCATTTTGTGCACCACCCAGCGCGCGCTGGTGATCAGGCCGTCACAGCCCTCTTTTTGAATGCCGGGCAGGCCACTGAGAAACTTGTCAGTCACGTCCTTGCCCAGGCCCTCCTTGCGGAAGGATTTGCCGGCAATGTCCAGGCGCTCGGAGCGCAGCGGGGTTTTGCCGTCAGCCTTGAAATACTGCAGCTCGAAGCTGGCTACATCCACGTCGTGGATCTTGCCCATGTTGTGGTTGATGCGGGTCACCTCCAGCCATTCGGCCTGGGGCGTCACCATGCGCCAGCTGGCCAGGTTGTCGAGCGAGGTGCCCCACAGCACGGCTTTTTTGCCGCCGGCATTCATGGCGATGTTGCCGCCAATACACGACGCATCGGCAGAAGTGGGATCGACTGCAAAGACAAAACCAGCCCGCTCGGCCGCATGGGCCACCCGGCTGGTCACCACGCCGGCTTCGGTCCAGACCGTGCCGACTTCATGGTCCAGCCCGGGCAGCGTGCGCATCTCGACCTCGGTCATGGCCTCGAGCTTTTCTGTATTGATGACCACACTCTTCCAGGTCAGTGGAATGGCACCGCCGGTGTAGCCGGTGCCACCGCCGCGCGGGATGATGGTTAACCCCAGCTCGATACAGCCCTTGACCAGATGCGCCATTTCGGCCTCAGAATCTGGCGTCAACACCACAAACGGGTATTCCACGCGCCAGTCGGTAGCATCGGTCACATGGCTGACGCGGCTCAGGCCGTCAAACTTGATGTTGTCCTTGGCGGTCAGCCGGGCCAACACCTTTTGGGTTTGGCGGCGTAAGGCGGCGGTTTCGACAAAATTGGCATCAAAGGCTTGCACGGCCTGCCCTGCCGCGGCGAGCAACTGCCCAACCAGCGCATCGCGCTCAGGGTCGTCAGCGGGTTTACGGCGTTTTTCAATTTCACCCAGACGGTGCTGCAGGGCTTGCACCAGCAACACCCGGCGTTTCGGGTTATCAAGCAGGTCGTCTTGCAGATAGGGGTTGCGCTGCACCACCCAGATGTCGCCCAGCACCTCGTACAACATGCGCGCCGAACGACCGGTGCGGCGCTCTTCGCGCAGCTTGTTGAGCCATCCCCAGGCAGGCAAACCGAGCAGTCGAATGACGATTTCGCGGTCAGAAAACGAGGTGTAGTTATATGGAATTTCGCGGATGCGCTCGAACCCATGCGCCGCAACGGCATCAGCGGGCATTAACGACTTAAGCAGTGTAGGGGCGTTCATCAGATAGTTTGGTAACAACCGTCGCGGGTATTTTTGCCCTGCTACAGGCGTGCTTTGGCTGGGCAGGCGATGTTACCGCAGCGCAGCATTGCCCTGTTGCGGTCATGGCAACTGGCGCCCGCCCAAACGCAGCGGCCGTCCGTGTTCAAATGCCTACACTTTGGACAGCCAACAGGCTGTTGGCGTGAGCCAAAGAGCATGACAGCGTGGCTATCGCAACGATCAATCGACTTGTTATTTTGTTCGATGAGGCATTCAGGGGCCTGTCGGTCAAGGTGTCCATGATGGAGGTGGAGAAACTGGCCATTTTGGTGCAGTACGCCATGAGTGGAAAAAAACGGGCTTTCCACACCACCAAGCATGTTTTGCAACTCAGTCAGGGCATGAAGCCGGTTCAGGTGCTCGCTGCGCTTTTCCATGACGTGGTGTATTGCCAGCTTGATGGCGGCTTTTCGGCACAGACAGCGCGGCGATGCGCTGCGATGCTGCCAGACCAGCCGCGTCCGGCACCGGGTGCGATGCCTACACGATCTCGATGCGCTGGCAGGGCTGCTGGTAACCATAGCGCGTCACCACCAAGCCTTCGAGCGGCCGAGCCCTTAGTGGTCAGCCATCGACTTGCGCACAATCGCCAGCACCGCGTTCAGGTCCTCGATCGGCACCTGCCCAGGTGCCGAACTGCTGGCCCCCACGGCGAAGGTCAGGCTCGAGCCAAAGGCCCAGCCAAACAGGCGGGTGAGCGCGCCATAAGACCCCATCGACACGCTGATGAGGGGAATGCGCAACTTTTTGCTGGCTTGCCGGGTGGCAGCCAAAAGGGTCAGCACATCGTCCGGATCGCGCGGCATCACGGCCACCTTGGCCACGTCGGCACCCAACTGCTCGGCCGCCAGGAACTTTGTCGCCAAGGTTTCGAGGTTTGGCGTGGATGAAAAATTGTGATACGACAGCACCAGTTTGATGTCGTTGGCTTTGGCCGCAGTTCGTACCCGAACGATGTTGGCCGCGTCGTTGGCCATTTCATAGTCGATCAGGTCAATGCATTTGCGCTCGCACACAGCCGTGTACATGGCAATCACCTGCGCTTCGTCAATGGCTATTTTTTCGCCGCCCTCGATGGTGGAGCGGCGCGTGAACAGCACGGGGATGTTGCCCGCGGCTTGTTTGATGACCTGCGCGGCGGTGATGACGGCAGCGGTGTCGCCAATGGCTTCAAAGAAATCAACCCGCCACTCCAGTACGTCGGGCTGCTTGGGTAGCACGGTAGCCAGCTCAAGCATGAGAGCGTCCAGCGTACGGCCCACCAGCGGGGTGCAGACCAGCGGAAACTTGCCGCCAGCAATGGCTTGACCGTGCAATTCAAGGGGCTGGAATGATTGCATATCGTGCTCTGTTCAAGATGAGGTCTGCGAGCGTCACATCAATGCGGAAGACGTGAAATGGGTGTGCTAAGTCGGTTGGTGGGCCGTCACAGACTTGAACTGTGGACCAAAGGATTATGAGTCCTCTGCTCTAACCAACTGAGCTAACGGCCCGACCGAAGCGTGGATTGTAAGGGGCCGCAAAGCCCTATTTGTGGTGGCTCAGCGCATTGCTGACCAGTTTTGAGGTGATATCGACGATCTGGATCATGCGGTCGTAAGGCATGCGCGTCGGGCCGACCACGCCCAGCGTGCCCACCACCTGGCCGTCCACCTCGTAGGGCGCGCTGACGATCGACAGGTCTTCGAACGGCACCACCTTGCTTTCGCCGCCTATGAAGATGCGCACGCCCTCGGCCTGGCCGGTGACATCGAGCAGGCGCATCAGCTGGGCTTTTTGCTCGAACAAGTCAAAGGCGCGGCGCAGGTGGCTCATGTCGCTGGAGAAATCACTGACCGAGAGCAGGTTTTTTTCGCCCGAAATGATCACCTCGTCCTGCCCTTCAGCCATGGCCTCGGTGTTGGCTGCCACGGCAGCGGTCATCAGCTTGGCAATTTCCTCGCGCAGGTTATCGACCTCGCTTTTAAGGCGCTCGCGCACTTGCTCGATGGTCAGGCCGACATAGTTGACGTTAAGGTAGTTGGCCGCCTCGACCAATTGCGACTGGGTGTAATCCACCTCGGTAAAGATGACGCGGTTTTGCACGTCGCCTTCGGGCGACACGATGATCACCAGCAGGCGCCGCTCCGACAGCCGCAAGAACTCGATGTGCCTAAACACCGAGGTGCGCCGCGGCGCAATCACCACGCCGACAAACTGTGACAGGCTCGACAGCAGGTTGGCCGCGTTGGAGATGACTTTTTGCGGCTGGTCGTGCGCCAGGCTGGGCGTGCCGATCTGGCCGCGCTGCACCGTCAGCATGGTATCGACAAACAGCCGGTAGCCGCGTGCCGTGGGAATGCGCCCGGCCGAGGTGTGCGGGCTGGCGATGAGGCCCAGTTCTTCCAGGTCCGACATCACGTTGCGAATGGTGGCAGGCGACAAGTCCAGGCCCGAGGCGCGCGACAAGGTGCGTGAACCCACGGGCTGGCCGTCGGCAATGTAGCGTTCTACCAGCGCTTTGAGTAATAACTTGGCACGATCGTCGAGCATGGATTCATTTTAGTGATGTAATTTGCCAATGAAGTCCAAATTCCAGCATGTTGCCCTGGTCGGCAAATACCAAACCAACTCCGCGAGCGCCAGTGGAGCCAACTCGCGGGCCGCAGTTGTGGCTGTGGCCCATTTTCTGGATGACCTGGGCTGTGATGTTGCCATGGAGCACGACACCGCGCTCAATATGGGCATGTCCGACTATCCGGCCTTGGGCATTGCCCAAATCGGCAAGCAATGTGACCTGGCACTGGTGGTGGGGGGCGACGGCACCATGCTCGGCATCGGCCGCCAGATGGCACCCTATGGTGTGCCGCTGATCGGCATCAACCAGGGACGGCTGGGGTTTATTACGGATGTGCCCTACGGCAGTTTTGCCGCCAGTCTGGCGCAAATGCTGGGCGGCGCTTACGTGGAAGACCACCGCAGCCTGATCAACGCCCGGGTCTGGCGCGACGGTGATTGCGTTTACCGGGCCACCGCCATGAACGATGTGGTGGTCAACCGCGGGGCCTCTTCGGGCATGGTGGAACTGCGCGTCGAGGTGGACGGCCATTTCGTGTCGAACCAGCGCGCCGACGGCCTGATCATCGCCACGCCCACCGGCTCCACTGCTTACGCGCTGTCCGCAGGCGGGCCACTGTTGCACCCGTCGATTCCGGGCTGGGTGATGGTGCCGATTGCACCGCACACCTTGTCCAACCGCCCTATCGTGCTGGCCAACAGCTCCAAAATCGCCATCGAGGTGGTCTCGGGCCGGGACGCCAGCGCCAGCTTTGACACGCAGTCGTTGGCAGCCCTGATGCACGGCGACCGCATCGAGGTGACGCGCTCCAAGCACCACGTGCGCTTTTTGCACCCACAGGGTTGGTCTTACTACGACACGCTGCGCGA
Source organism: Rhodoferax sp. (assembly GCF_014859475.1). GTDB lineage: Bacteria > Pseudomonadota > Gammaproteobacteria > Burkholderiales > Burkholderiaceae_C > Rhodoferax. The sequence continues at coordinate 2,939 of NZ_JACUUE010000108.1, read as the reverse complement.
AAAACTGCACTGGAACGAGAGAGTGGTCGCAACATGAGCCTGAAACGCCTGGTACTGCGAGACTTTGTCATCGTCAGCGAACTTGACCTTGAATTTGGCGGCCGTTTCACCGTGCTGACGGGTGAAACCGGTGCCGGCAAGTCCATCTTGATTGATGCCTTGCAGCTGGCCACCGGGGGCCGCGCCGACGTCAACCTGATCCGCGAAGGTGCCAGCCGCTGCGAGGTGAGCGCCGAATTTGACAGCACCCCCAACGTGAGGCAATGGCTCGAAGATGCCGGGTTCGAGGCAGATGCCACACTGCTGTTGCGACGCACACTCGACACCCAAGGCAAAAACCGCGCCTGGATCAACGGCAGCCCGGCCACCACCACGCAATTGCGCCAGCTCGGCGAGCAGTTACTCGACATCCACGGCCAGCACGCCTGGCAAAGCCTGACACGCCCGGACGCGGTGCGCGGCCTGCTCGACGCCTATGCTCAGGTGTCAACCACGGCAGTGGCCGAAGCATGGCACCAGTGGCGCGCGGCGCAAAATCAACTGGATCAGGCGCGCGCGTCGCAGGACTCGCTGCTGCGCGAGCGCGAGCGCCTGAGCTGGCAAATTGGCGAACTCGACAAGCTGGCCCCGGCGCCTGACGAGTGGCCCGCGCTCAATACCGAGCACGCCCGCCTGGCCAATGCGCAGGCGCTGCTCGATGCCGCCCAAGCCGCCGCCCTGACCCTGGACGAAGACGATGACAACGTCATCAAGCGCCTGAGCCATGCCTGCCAGCTGCTGCAGCAACAGCAACACCTGGAGCCCTCTTTCAAGACGCTGACCGAGGTGCTGACCTCGAGCCTGGCCCAAGTCCAGGACAGCGCGCACGCCCTGCGCAGCTACTTGCGCAAGACCGAACTCGACCCGCAGCGGCTCGCCGAACTCGATGAACGCATGGGGCTGTGGCTCGCGACCGCGCGGCGCTACCGGCGCAGCCCGCCTGAATTGCCGCAACTGCTGGCGAGTTGGCAGCAAGAGCTCGCGCAACTCGATGCCAGCGCCGATGTGCAGTGGCTTGAAAATGCACTGGATGCAGCCTGGCAAGGCTATGCCCGTGAAGCCGAAGTACTGACCCGTGCCCGCACCCAAAGCGCACCCAAACTGGCGCAGGCCATCACCCAAGCCATGCAGGGTCTGGGTATGCAGGGCGGGCAATTCGAGGTGAACGTACAGCGCGCCGCGCAGGCACTGCAAAGTGGTCTCGAAGAGGTGACTTTTCTGGTCGCGGGACACGCGGGCAGCACGCCGCGCGCGGTCAACAAAGTGGCCTCCGGCGGTGAGCTGTCGCGCATCGCGCTGGCCATCGCGGTCACCACCAGCCAACTGGGCACGGCACAGACGCTGATATTTGACGAGGTGGACGCCGGTGTCGGCGGTGCTGTGGCCGAAACCGTGGGCCTGCTGATGAAACAACTGGGCCAGGACCGCCAAGTACTGGCTGTCACGCACCTGCCGCAAGTGGCGGCTTGTGCCGACCATCATTTGGTAGTGCGCAAGCAGTTGCGCGATGGTGTCACCCTGAGCTCGGTCGCCGCGGTGGACCACGAGGCGCGGGTGGCAGAGCTGGCCCGCATGCTGGGCGGCGAGCGCCTGCGGGGCAGCACGCTGACCCATGCCCGTGACATGCTACAAAGTCAGGAAAGCTAACTCACCATGACCCTGCCAAAACACAAAATGCATCTGGTGTTGATCACGGGCATGTCCGGCTCGGGCAAGTCGGTGGCGCTCAACGCGCTGGAAGACTTGAGCTTTTATTGCGTTGACAACCTGCCCCCCGAGCTCTTGCTGCCGCTGATCGAACTGGAACGCAGCCACCATGTCAGCCAACTGGCCATCGCCATGGATGTGCGCAGCGCGGGCTCGTTGCCGCTGGTTCCCAGGCAACTGGCGAAGCTCAAGAGCCAGGGTTTGCGGGTGGACTCCATTTTTCTGGATGCCAGCACCGACACGCTGATGCGCCGTTTCTCCGAGACCCGGCGGCGCCATCCATTGTCCAAAACCGACAACCCGGACCACAGCCTCGACCAACACCGTGCGCTGTCCGAAGCCATTGAACTGGAACGCGAACTGCTGAGCGAACTGCGCGCCGAGGCGCATGCGATCGACACCAGCATCATCCGTCCCACCCAACTGCAAAGCTACGTCAAGTCCTTCATCCGTGCCCCGGACGACCAAATGACGCTGGTGTTCGAATCGTTTGCCTTCAAGCGCGGCGCACCCAACGATGCCGACTTTGTTTTTGATGTGCGCATGTTGCCCAATCCGCACTACGAACCAGGCTTGCGCGAGCTGACCGGGCGCGACGCACCGGTGATCGATTTTTTGCAAAAACAGGCCGATGTGCAGGCCATGCTGGCGCAGATTCATGCCTTTCTGGACAACTGGCTCGGGGCGATGGCACGCAACCACCGCAGTTACGTGACGGTGGCCATCGGCTGCACCGGCGGCCAGCACCGCTCTGTCTATCTGGTCGAGCAATTGAATGCCCTGTTTGCGCCGCGCTGGAGCACGCTCAAGCGGCACCGCGAGCTGACCTCCTGAGCCGGACGATCCGAAGCCTGACAGCCGTTCGCGGCGAGGGCGCCGCTCCTACGGAGTGCGCTGCACTTTGTCGTTGGCTGGATTGCTGGCAGCTACACCAGCAAGCTCCAACGGAGCTCGCTGGACTTTGTCGTTGTAGGAGCGGCGCCCTCGCCGCGAATGTCTTCGACTTTTGAACCTAGATTCCTCAGTTGGACGCGTCCGAGTGGGCTGCTGGCAGCGTGTCTGGGTAGGCGCGACGACGCAGCGGGCTACTGCCCGCAAGGAGAAGCAACGACCCCAGGCACGCTGCCAGCGGCACTTGTCGCTCGCGTAGCGCTTTCACCCAAAAGGTGAACGCGATCGAAGTCACTTTTTCT
>NZ_JACUUE010000344.1 GCF_014859475.1 Rhodoferax sp. | reverse complement strand
GCCACCACGGTCAAAACGCCAGACCCGCTGTTCGATGCCATGGTCAACCACTGGCTGCTCTACCAGACGGTGGCCTGCCGGCTGTGGGCCAAGGCCGGTTTTTACCAGGCGGGCGGCGCCACGGGTTTTCGCGACCAGTTGCAAGACGCCATGGCCCTGGCCTGGGTGGCGCCGGACGTGTTGCGCGCGCAAATCGTGCGGTGCGCTTCGCGCCAGTTTGCCGCCGGCGACGTGCAGCATTGGTGGCACGCACCGCTGGGCAATGGCGTGCGCACCCATTTTTCGGACGACCTGCTGTGGCTGCCACTGGCCTGTGTGCACTACCTCAACACCACCGGCGACATCGCCCTGCTTGATGAACCCGTGGCGTTTCTGGAGGGCCCCGAGATTGCCGCCGGGGCCGAAGACGCCTACTACACGCCTACCATCGGCGCGCAACAGGCGTCGGTGTTTGAGCATGCAGCCAGGGCCATCGACCGCAGCCTGCGCGTGGGCGTGCATGGCCTGCCGCTGATGGGCAGCGGCGACTGGAACGACGGCATGAACCGGGTCGGCATCGAAGGCCGGGGCGAGTCGGTCTGGCTGGGCTGGTTCTTATGTCGTCTGGTGGCCGACTTTGCCCCGCTGGCCCAACAGCGCGGCGAATTTGAGCGCGCCACACGCTGGCAACACGCCGCCAGCGGCTGGCAGGCCGCCTTGAATGGCGAAGCCTGGGACGGCCAATGGTTCAAACGCGCCTACTTTGACGACGGTCAGGCGCTGGGCTCGCAGCACAACCCGGAGGCCAAAATTGACCTGATCGCGCAAGCCTGGTCGGTGCTGTCCCAAGGCGCGCCGCTGAACAAACAGCAAATGGCCATGGCCGCCGTGGAAGCGCATCTGGTTGACTTCGAAGCGGGCCTGATCAAGCTGCTGGACCCGCCCCTGGCCCATGCCGTGCCCAGCGCCGGTTACATCCAGGCCTACCCGCCAGGCATCCGCGAAAACGGCGGGCAATACACCCATGCGGGCGTTTGGGCCTTGATGGCGCAAGCCGAATTGGCCAAACAAACTGCCAGTGATGCCGAAGCCGCTGGTGACACGGTTTACCGCTACTTCACCTACCTGAGCCCGGCGCACCGCGCCAGTCACGCCACGCGTGGCCCGGCCTATGGCATCGAGCCCTACGTCATGGCTGGTGACATCTACAGCCAGCCGCCCTATGTGGGACGCGGCGGCTGGAGCTGGTACACCGGGTCTGCCGCCTGGTTGCATCGCGCCGCCATCGAGTCGATGTTCGGCCTGCGTCAGCGCGCCCAAACCCTCAGCTTCACACCCTGCCTGCCCTCGCACTGGCACCGAGCCGAGTTGACGCTGGTGCGGGAGCAGCGCAGCATGCGTTTCATCATGATCCGTGCCAGCAGCGCAGA
>NZ_JACUUE010000107.1 GCF_014859475.1 Rhodoferax sp. | reverse complement strand
GGGGGCTCGCAGTGACGAAGTCTCTGCTCAAGGTCCGTGTGCGGTATCGGGCCGGATACGGGGGGCTCGCGATGACGGTACTCTTTCATGATTTGGGGCGGCGCTGCGGATTCATTCAGTTAGCGCAGGTCGAGGGGGATGGCCGGGTGGCTGATTTCCCTGAGTGGCATGGCGGCATTATCCAGCTGCAGGCAGCGGCTGCCTTCAAACGCCAAACAACTGGCCGAGCGCGGCATTGGTGATGGCCAGCACGCAGGGGTGGCTGATGCGCCGCTCGATCGACACCGCGTAAAACTCTTCCACCAGTTCGGCGGTGTGGCCGATCACCTGCACGCCAAACTGCGTGCAGGTCTCAACCTCGAGCACGCGCGGGACCATGAAAACGCCCTGGCCCTCGCGGCCGAAGGCTTTCATCAACGCAGCGTCGTCAAACTCGCCCACCACCACGGGCGCAATTTGATGCTTGGCAAACCATGCTTCGAGCTGCCGACGCACCGAGACCGTGGCGCCCGGCACCAGCATGGGCACGCCATCCAGACAGGCGGGAAACTTGCCTGACAGGCGTGGCAACAAGGCGGGCGCGGCAAAAAAGCTCATCACGCTCCTACCCAGCGCGTGGCTGAAGGCCTTGACGCTGACGCGCCTGGGCATGGGCTCGTCGGCAATCACCAGGTCAAGCCGGTGCAGGGCCAGTTGGGCCAGCAGGTCGTCAAACTTGCCTTCGCTGCACAGCAGCTTGACCGGCTCATGGATCGAAAAAGCGGGCTCCAGCAGCCGGTAGGCGATGGACTTTGACAGGGAATCGGCCACGCCCACCCTGAAATCAAGCCGTCTCTGGGCACCGCGCACCTGGCGCAGGCTGCTTTCGAGTTCGCTGCCCAGGCTGAAAATCTGGTCGGCATAGCCCAGCGCCAGGCGGCCGTGCTCGGTGAGTTCGAGTCCGCGGCCGCTCTTGCGAAACAGCTTGTGCCCGAGCCAGTCTTCAAGCAGCTTGATCTGGCCCGACAGCGTTTGCGGTGTGGTATGCAGCTGCTCCCCGGCGCGCATGATGCCGCCGGCACGGGCGGTAACCCAAAAATAATAAAGATGCTTGAAATTCATGTTATTGACCCCATTTGTTTGGTCTATTATTCATTTTTTACGAAGTGAACTTGTCGATTATTCGAATTTACACGAAGTGATTGGAACCTTATAGTTTGCGCTGTGTCTGAATCTGTGACACTGACAGGAGGAATTTATATGCGACTAAGTACCAAAGGCCGTTTTGCGGTTACCGCGATGATCGATGTGGCGCTGCGTGAAAAGCTCGGCCCCGTGCCACTGTCTGACATTGCCTCGCGGCAGCAAATTTCGCTGTCGTACCTCGAGCAAATGTTCAGCAAACTGCGCCAGCAGGGTCTGGTAACCAGCACGCGTGGGCCGGGTGGCGGCTACACCTTGGGGCACCGCGCCGACGCCATCACCGTGGCTGACATCATCGGCGCCGTGGAAGACGAGGCGCCCGCCAAAGGCAGCACCGAAACGGTTTCAACAACCCCCGACATGGCGCAAGACCTGTGGGACACCATGAACGCCAAAGTGCTCGACTTCATGCAGTCGGTCACGCTGCGCAGCCTGGTGCTTGACCAGCTCGCCAAGGGGGTCAAGATTGAACAAAAGCCCGCGCCCAATCGCGGTGTGTTCAAGAAACCAATGCACCAGTCGGTGCGCACCAACGCGCCCAACTCGGTGTTTGCGCTGGGCCAGTCATTGCTGGCCCGCGGCTGAAAAAAAAGTGTGAAGCCCACCGATAAGCCGGATTCTGTGCACAGAAGTTGCCCTCTGTGTGACTGCCATTAGTCTGGGCCACGCATCACTGCGTGGCTCGGTGCTACCTACCCGCACACTCCGGGGGCCCCATCAACGTGTGCCTATTTGGTATTGCTGCGCGTAGAGATTGCCCGTTTCACCCATTGCAGGCAGAGCCTGCAATGGGTGGCTGTGCGCTCCCGGTTGCCCGGGGGCTGGCTCATCGCCAGCCTGCACGCATAGAACACCCGAAACAGGATACCTGCGCCGACTCGTCTCTGTTGCTCTGATCCTCACCTTATACCCAGGGCTTGCGCTCAGGGCTTTCAGTGGACAGCTGTTAGCTGCTACGCTGCCCTATGCAGTCCGGACGTTCCTCCAGTGCTCTGTTTCCAGAATTGCACCAGCGGCAGTCTGGCGGGCTTCACAGGTGCATTATCGCGGCATCACAGCGTTTGCAACCCGGGGCGTCTAAGCTTATGCCAAAAACAATAGATCAAGTGGTTCAAAATGACGGCTCAATCAATTCGAGGAGCACCGCATGAAAGCCGACAACGTCCTGCAAACCATTGGCAACACGCCGCACATCCGCATCAACCGCCTGTTTGGCGACACGCACCAGGTGTGGATCAAGTCCGAGCGGGGCAACCCCGGCGGCTCCATCAAGGACCGCATCGCGCTGGCCATGGTCGAGGCGGCTGAAAAATCGGGCGCACTCCAGCCCGGCGCCACCATCATCGAACCCACCTCGGGCAACACCGGCGTGGGTTTGGCACTGGTGGCCGCGGTCAAGGGCTACAAGCTGATTCTGGTGATGCCCGACAGCATGAGCATCGAGCGGCGTCGGCTGATGCTGGCCTATGGCGCCAGCTTCGATCTGACGCCGCGCGAAAAAGGCATGAAGGGCGCGATTGCCCGGGCCGAAGAACTGGTGGCCGCCACACCGGGAAGCTGGATGCCGCAGCAGTTCGAAAACCCGGCCAACATCGACGTCCATGTGCGCACCACGGCGCAGGAAATTCTGGCCGACTTTCCCGACGGCATCGACGTGATGATCACCGGCGTGGGCACCGGCGGCCACCTGACCGGCGTGGCGCAGGTGTTGAAAGCCAAATGGCCCAAGCTCAAAGTGTTTGCGGTCGAGCCCGTGCTCTCGCCTGTGATTTCGGGCGGCACGCCCGGCCCGCACCCGATCCAGGGCATTGGCGCCGGCTTCATCCCGAAAAACCTGCACACCGATCTGATCGATGGCGTGATCCAGGTCGATGCCGAACCGGCCCGAGAGTACGCCCGCCGCAGCGCCTGCGAAGAAGGTCTGTTGGTGGGCATTTCCAGCGGCGCCACACTGGCCGCCATGGCGCAAAAGCTGCCCGAGCTGCCTGCCGGCGCCAAGGTGCTGGGCTTTAACTACGACACTGGCGAGCGTTATTTGTCGGTCGAAGGTTTTCTGCCGACTTGAGTCAGACTGCGCAGTGCCCCACGAAATGGATCAACAAAAAGCATAAAAACACGATGATTCGGACCCAACCTCCAGAATTTCGTATTTTTATGCCTGAGATCGGTCCACGCCAGCGCCTCCATGCCCACGGCGGTCAGGGATCTCAAACTCGATTTTCTCCATGTCGGGCACGCTGGAGCACACTCGCACCCGATGGCAGAGCACATTCACGCACTCGCCCTGGCAGATGTACTCACACTGAAATCTGCTTGAGAAAAGCAAGCAGCAACTCTCTGCCAGCATTTGATACAAAATGATGCATTAATTGATGCAAGAGAAAATGATGCGCACCACTTTGACGATTGACGAGCAGCTCTATGCCAAAGCGGTCGCTTTGGCGCCACCTGGCATCGAAAAATCGGAATTGATCAGGGAATGCGGCAAGGCCTTCATTCAGCGACAAACGGCTCGCCGTTTGGCTGATCTTGGGGCATTGCACCCGATATTGAATTGGTGCCGCGCCGCCGCGAAGAGGCCGCCACCTCATGAACGTGCTGGTTGACTCGTCCGTATGGGTGCGCCACTTCAAACAGAGAAACGACCAGCTTGTCACTTTGTTGCAAAACGGCGTGGTCGTATGTCACCCCTATGTCGTGATGGAAATTGCTTGCAGCACACCACCCAATCGACGCGCCATCATTGACATGTTGGGTGAACTCGAAAGTGTGACCCTCGCCACCACGGGTGAACTTCTGGCCATGCTGGAGCACCATCGGCTCTATGGCCGTGGTTGCGGGCTGGTGGACTTGAGTTTGATTGCGTCCGTCTTCCTCACTGACAAGGCGCTACTTCGGACCTTTGACAAGCTGCTGGCGCAAGTTGCGAAAGAGCTCAACAAAGCCTATTGCCCCCAGTTGCAGTCCTGAGGATTCAAGCTGAATTCCTCAGTTGACCGCTTGAAAACTTCGATAATGCAATGCAATGATCCGACTCTCCGAACTCAAGCTCGCGCTTGACCACACGCCCGAGCACCTCAACGCGCTGATCTTGCAAAGGCTGGCGCTCCAGTCGGCGGATCTGACCGAGTGGCACATTTTCAAACGCAGTTTTGATGCCCGCCAGGCGCAGGTGCGGGTGGTCTATATCGTCGATGCCACGCTGGCAAAACCAGAGCGAGAAGCGGCCTTGCTGGCACAGCACGCGGGCAACCCGCACATCGTGCCAACACCCGACATGGCCTACCGGCTGGTGGCGCAGGCCCCGACTGACCTGGCGCTGCGACCGGTGGTGGTGGGCTTTGGCCCGTGCGGCATTTTTGCGGCGCTCATTTTGGCGCACATGGGTTTCAAGCCGATCGTACTGGAGCGCGGCAAAAAAGTGCGTGAACGCACCCGGGACACCTGGGGTCTGTGGCGCAAACACGTGCTCAACCCCGAAAGCAACGTGCAGTTCGGCGAAGGCGGTGCCGGCACGTTTTCCGACGGCAAGCTGTGGAGCCAGATCAAGGACCCGCGCCATCTGGGGCGCAAGGTGATGCAAGAATTTGTCAAGGCCGGCGCGCCGCCCGAGATTCTGGTGGAGTCACACCCACACATCGGCACCTTCAAGCTGGTCAAGGTGGTGGAAAACCTGCGTGCCCAGATCATCGCGCTGAGCGGCGAGATTCGTTTTGAGCAGCGGGTGACCGACGTGCTGATTGAAGACGGCGCGCAAGGCCGCCAGCTGCGGGGCTTGAGCGTGCTCGACCAGGCCACCGGGCAAACGTATGAGCTGCGCGCCGACCAGGTGGTGCTGGCGCTGGGCCACAGTTCGCGCGACACTTTTGCCATGCTGCATGAGCGCGGCGTGTCGGTGGATGCCAAGCCGTTTTCGGTGGGTTTTCGCATCGAGCACCCGCAAAGCGTGATCGACCGCGCGCGCTGGGGCCGCCACGCCGGGCACCCCAGCCTGGGCGCGGCCGACTACAAGTTGGTGCACCATGCCAGCAATGGCCGCGCGGTGTACAGCTTTTGCATGTGCCCGGGCGGCACCGTGGTGGCAGCCACCAGCGAGCCCGGCCGCGTGGTGACCAACGGCATGAGCCAGTATTCGCGCAACGAACGCAATGCCAATGCGGGCATGGTGGTTAGCATCGAGCCTGCCGACTTCGCCCAGGACGAAGCGGCTTTTGTGCAGGCCTTTGGCCCTGTCGCTGGCCCACGTTACGCCGAAGAATCCGAACGATTGAAAGCTGTCAACCCCAGCGCCACCCACCCGCTGGCGGGCATCAACCTGCAGCGCCGACTCGAATCCGGCGCTTATGTGCTGGGCGGCAGCAACTACGAGGCGCCGGGGCAGCTGGTGGCTGACTTCATCGAGGGCAAGGCATCGACCACGCTCGGTGCGGTGCTGCCGTCCTACCAGCCCGGCGTGAAGCTGGGCGACCTGCATCCTGCCCTGCCGCACTACGCCATTGCCGCGCTGCGCGAGGCGCTGCCGGCCTTTGGCCGCAAGATCAAGGGCTTCGACATGCCGGACGCGGTGTTGACCGGGGTGGAAACCCGCACCTCGTCACCGCTACGCATGCCGCGCGGCGATGACTTTCAAAGTGTCAATACCCGGGGCCTGTACCCGGCGGGTGAAGGCGCGGGTTATGCAGGCGGGATTTTGTCGGCCGGGGTGGACGGCATCAAGGCGGCCGAGGCGCTGGCGCGCAACGTCAACTCGCGCGCTTGAACAAGGCCAGCAGCGAGCCGGCCAGCACAAACAGGTTGCCAAAAATGCGCTTCATGGCGCAAATGTGCGACGGCTCCTTCAAGGCGCCCAGCACCCGGGAAGCCAGCGCCGTGTAGCCGGCCATGACACCATGTCGGTAAAGGCCAGCGTGGCACCGATGATGAGGTATTGCGCCAGCAGCGGCTGGCTCAGGTTGATGAACTGCGGCACCACCGCCAGCAGGAACACCGTGCCCTTGGGGTTGATCACATTGATCATCCAGGCCTTGAGGATCAACGTGCGCCGGCTGATCACCTCGCCGGTGTCCGACAGCGCCACCATGGGCCGCGTCGGCGCGCGCCACTGTGCAATGCCCAGCCACACCAGATAGGCCACGCCCAGCCACTTGACCACCGTGAAGGCGGTGGCGGAGGCAGAAATCAGCGCACCCAGACCGACCCCCAAAATCAACAGCTGCGTCCAAATGCCCAGCACCAGGCCAAAAACAGTGACGTAGCCATACCTGAAGCCATGGTTCAGCCCGGCGCTCATGGACGCAATCGGCGGTCACAACACGGTTCGCAATGACGAGGTTTTTTGACATCAAGGCGCCCGTCAAATAGGCACTTGATGTGGGGGAATTAAGCGCTCCCCGACTTGATTTCCGCGGTTTCGCCACTACCATTCGCTCACTGGAACGGGGATTCCGTTTGATTGAGTGAAAAGGAAATCATGAAACGCATTTTGTTGTTTGTTTTGACCAATGTGATGGTGGTGGCTGTGCTCGGCACGGTGGCCAGTCTGCTGGGCGTGAATCGCTATCTGACGGCCAGTGGCCTGGACCTCGGCGCCTTGTTGGGTTTCGCGCTGGTGATCGGCTTTGGCGGCGCCATCATTTCGCTCCTGATCAGCAAGCCCATGGCCAAGTGGACCGCGGGCGTGCGCATCATCAACCAGCCCGCCAACGTCGATGAAGCCTGGATCGTCGAGACCGTGCGCAAGCTCGCCGCCCAAGCCGGCATCGGCATGCCCGAGGTCGGTATTTTTGAGGGCGCGCCCAACGCCTTTGCCACCGGGGCCTTCAAAAACTCGGCGCTGGTGGCGGTCAGCACCGGTTTGCTTTCCGGCATGAAGCATGAGGAAATCGAGGCCGTGATTGCCCACGAGGTGGCCCACGTCGCCAACGGCGACATGGTCACCATGACGCTGATCCAAGGCGTGATGAACACCTTTGTGGTGTTTCTGAGCCGCGTCATCGCGTATGCCATCGACAGCTTTTTGAACAAGGGCAACGAACGCTCCAGCGGCCCCGGCATTGGCTACATGGTGACCACCATTGTGCTGGATATCGTGCTCGGTTTCGCCGCCGCCATGGTGGTGGCCTGGTTCAGCCGCCACCGCGAGTTCCGCGCTGACGCCGGTGCCGCCCAACTGATGGGACGGCGCCAGCCCATGATCAACGCGCTGGCCCGCCTGGGCGGCATGCAGCCCGGCGAACTGCCCAAGAGTGTGGCCGCTTTCGGCATCACCGGCGGCATCGGCAAGCTGTTCGCGACCCACCCGCCGATCGAAGACCGCATTGCCGCGCTGCAAAACGCGCAAGGCTGAACGCTAAACTCGGCGCATGGAACTCGCCACCTGGCTCACTTTTTTCGCCGCCTCCTGGGCCATCAGCATTTCGCCCGGCCCGGGCTGTGCCCGCCGACCCGAATATGCCGAATTTCAGCCGGTTTCAAAATGCTGACCAATTTTTTTCAAAAAGCATAGCAAGCAGGTGGGCTTTGGTTGGGCAGTGGTTGGCGCAGCGCTGCAATCAAAGCTCGATTTGATCCTTGGCGCGGTAGCTTTTGCCCTCAATGACCACTGTCTGCGCATGGTGTAGCAGACGATCCACAGAGTGTGATCACCCAATTCGATCGACTGATGCTCAAGAACGGTGATGGACAAAACTGCCAACGGGTAAAGTAAAACAGCACCGGTATTGCTATGGGTGCCGTTGAGGCTGGTGGGGGGGCTAAAGATCAGAACAGCTTACCGTTGCTGTCAGCTCGCCAAGACTCATCGATAGTGCCAATGTGAGAGCCATTCAAATTGCGTCTGGCTTTGTCGCGTTGAGCGTAATGGCGGCAAGCCACAGCGTCATACTTCGCCATGAAGTTTTCTGACAGCGCCTCCAAAAACGCCAGCACCTGGGCTGCGGCCTTGGGCGACAACGTGTGG
>NZ_JACUUE010000106.1 GCF_014859475.1 Rhodoferax sp. | reverse complement strand
GTTCAAGGTCCGTTTGCGGTATCGGGCCGGATACGGGGGGCTCGCAGTGACGGGATCAGGTCAATTTTTCAAGCGGCTACGCGCCACCCGCCTGAGCAGCGCGGTGAGTCCCAGCGCGGCTATGGTCAAGCCCACCACCAACGCAATCCAGAAACCCTGTGCGGCCATCGGCTGAGCCGGAGCCCAAGGCATCCAGCCTGGGGCCAGGCCCAGTGTGATGCCCAGCGGCAGGCCGATCACCCAAAACGCCGTCATGTGGATCAGCATGGGCGTGCTTGTTACCTTGTAGCCCCGAACGGCGCAACTGGCAATCACCTGGGTGGCATCCGAGAGCTGGAAAAATGCCGCCAACAACAGCAGTTGGGCGGTAAGCGCCACCACGGTGGCATCGTTGGTGTAGGCGCTGGCCACCTGCTGGTTGAAGACGGCGATCAGTGTGGCTGACACAGCGGCAAAACCCAAACCCAGCGCCACGCCCACCCAGGACTGGTAGCGCGCCCGGGTCGGCTCGCCCGCGCCCAGCGACTGGCCCACGCGCGTCAACAAGGCCAGCCCCAGGCTGAGCGGCACCATGAACACCAGCGAGGTGAAATTGAGCGCGATTTGGTGCGCGGCCATTTGCGTGCTGCCAAATTTGGCAATCAGCAGAGAAATCAGGCTGAACGCGCTGGTCTCGGCAAAATAGGTAACACCGATTGGCAGGCCCAGTTTGAGCAGGCTTTTGATTTCGGGCCAGTGCGGCGCCTCGAAGTGATCAAAAGGCCAACTTGGGCGGAAAACGGCAGAGCGCCGCATCCACCAGATGAGTGCAGCCAGGTTGAATATGACGGTTGACAGCGTGGCCCAGGCACAGCCGACCGCGCCGAGCCGTGGAAAGCCAAAGTTGCCAAACACCAGCAGCCAGTTGACGACGATGTTGAGCCCCAGCGACAGCAAGGCAATCACCATCAGCGGCTTGGTCTGGTTCAGGCTGGTGCTGTAGCCGTAAAGCACGCGGTAGCAGGCAAATAGCGGCAGCGCCAGGCTGGTGATCAGCACAAAGTCACGGGCCAGGTCGTGCACGCGCGGCTCCAGGCTCATGTGGTCGAACAGCAAGCCGGCCAGGTTGGCCAGCAGGCAGCCGAGCAGCCCAATGCCCAGTGCTTTCCAGAGCGCCTGGCGCACCTTGTGCGGTATTTGATCGAGCTCTCCGGCACCCACGTGATGGGCCACGATCGGGTTGATGGCCAGTGTGATGCCCATCACGGTGAGCATCAGCATGTTCCAGATGGACACCCCGAGCGACACCGCCGCCAAGTCTTGCACCGAGGCATGACCGGCCATGGCGACCTCGACCACGCCCATGCCAACATAGGCCAGTTGCCCCACCAGAATGGGCCAGGCCAAGTGCCAAAGCTGGCGCAACTCGGTGCCGAGCCGGTTGCGCTGCGCTGGGTGGCGCATCAGTTGTTGGAAGGGGCTTAGCAAGAGATCAACGCCCGCGCATGAACAGCGCATCGAGTTCGTGCAGGCTGAGGCTGCGCCAGGTGGGGCGGCCGTGGTTGCATTGGTCTGAGCGGTCAGTGGCCTCCATCTGGCGTAACAGCGCGTTCATCTCTTCCAGCGTCAGATGCCGGTTGGCACGCACCGCGCCGTGGCAGGCCATGGTGCCGAGCAGCTCGTTGTGGGCGCGCTGCACCACGGTGTTGGCCTCATGCTGGCTGAGTTCGGCCAGCACGCTGCGCGCCAGTTCTACTGCGTCACCTTGCGCCAGCGTGGTCGGCACGGCGCGCACCGCCAGCGTCTTGCCCGAAAAAGGCGTGATGTCGAGGCCCAGCAGTTGCAGCGTAACCGCCTCGGCTTCTGCCGTGGCAACTTCGAGCGCTGTGGCGGCAAAGGTGGCCGGAATCAGCAGCGGCTGGCTGGGCAGGCTGGAGGCACCCTGGCGCTCAGACCACTGCGCCTTGAGCCGCTCGTAAACGATGCGTTCGTGCGCCGCGTGCATATCGACAATCACCAGGCCTTGGGCGTTTTCAGCCAGGATGTAAATGCCCTTGAGCTGCGCCAGCGCGCGGCCCAGCGGCCAGTCGCCAACGGGCAGGGTGCCTGACACTTCGGTTGGGGCCGGGGTTGCGTCTTGTGCCGGTGCCCACAGCACCCCCAGGTCGCTTACCCGATGTCCCGTCGGGTTATCAAAGCGCATGGCTGCCTGTCGGTAGGACAACGGCGTGGGTGGGCGCTCGGGCATGCCGCCCGCAGCGAGGCCGGTCTGGTCCGCATTGTTGCCCCGCTCAGACCACGTTGCTGGCGGCGCAAGGCGTGCCAAGCCATTGGCTGCGCCGTTGGCCATGCTGTTTGCCACGCCATTGACTGCACTATTGGCTGTGATTTGGCCGGCGCGCGGCATGGCCAGTGCACTTTCTACCGCATGGCGCACCGCCTGGTGCACCTCGCGGCTGTCGCGAAAACGCACCTCGATCTTGGTTGGGTGCACGTTCACATCGACGCGCGTCGGGTCTATTTCGATGTAGAGCGCATACACAGGCTGGCGCTGGCCGTGCAGCACGTCCTCATAAGCGCTGCGAGCCGCGTGGCTGATGACCTTGTCGCGCACAAAACGGCCGTTGACGTAGCAAAACTGTTGGTCGCCACGCGCCCTTGCCGCATCGGGTATGCCTGCGCGGCCCCAGACCTTGATGACGGGCGCGTAATCGGGCCTGCCGGGCGTGGCTTGGGTGGAAAAGTCAACCCAAACCGAGCGTTTGACAAAATCTGCGCCCAGTACATCGGCCAAGCGCTGCTCCAGCGCGGGCAGATGGCCTGCGTCGCCGCAACGCCGCCATTGCACCACCAGTTTGCCTTCGTGCCAGATGGCAAAACCCACATCGGGCCGGGCCAGCGCGTGACGCCGCACCGCCTCAACACAATGCGCGAGCTCGGTGGCGTCGGTTTTGAGGAACTTGCGCCGCGCAGGCGTAGAAAAGAACAGCTCCTTGACCTCGACCGTGGTGCCGGTGCTGCGCGCCACCGGTGTGATTTCGCCGGTCTGGCCTTCCAGCAAGTAGGCGTGGGCCTGGCCGCTCACGCGCGACAGCAAGGCGCAATCGGCAATGGCATTGATGGCGGCCAGCGCCTCGCCGCGAAAACCCATGGTGCCCACCGACTCCAGCTCAGACAGGCTGCCGATCTTGCTGGTGGCATGGCGCTTGAGCGCCACCGGCAGTTCTTCGGGCAGGATGCCCGCGCCGTCGTCTTCCACACTGATCAGCCGCACACCTCCGGCCAGTAGCCGCACGGTGATCTGCTTGGCCCCGGCGTCAAGCGCGTTGTCAAGAAGTTCGCGCACCACCGAGGCGGGCCGCTCAACCACTTCACCGGCGGCAATCTGGCTGATCAGGGTGTCGGGCAGTTCGCGGATGGGGCGGCGGGGAGTTTTTGAAAGGGGTGCTGGATCGAAGTTCACCCAGGCATTTTAGGTTCCTGGGTGGCGGGAAAACTGCCCGGTTTCCCGGGACTAAAGTGTCAGATCAAGCCACTGGCCGATGCCAGCAGGTAGCCTATCAGGCACGAGGTGCCCACGCCAATCAGGCCCGGAATGATGAAGCTGTGGTTGATCACGTACTTGCCGATGTGGGTGGTGCCCGAGCGGTCAAACTGGATGGCAGCCAGGTCGCTGGGGTAGGTCGGCAAAATGTAGTAGCCATAGGAGGCTGCGGCAAAGGCCACGATGTAGCCGGGCGGCACGCCAATGGCCAGACCCACCGGCACCATGGCGCTGATGGCCGCGGCTTGCGAATTGACCAGCTTGGACACCAGCAGCAACACAATCGCATAGGTCCATGGTTGCGTCTTGACGATCTCGGTCAGCGCGGCTTTCAATTCGGTCAGGTGGGCTGCAAACACGGTGTCGGCCATCTTGCGTTGTTCGGGGTCGGCAATGCGCGCCTGAAACTCGGGGTCTTGGTCAAAGTCCTGGCCGCGGAACCAGCTGAAGATGCCGATCAGCAGCACACCGGTCAGTGTGGAAGCAATGGTGATCGAAAGCACCTGCACAAAGTCGATCACATGGTCGCCCATCGGCGCTTTTGCCAGAAAAGCTACCAGCGCCACCACCGCCACCGCCACCGGGCTGGCCAAAATACCCATCTGTGCTGACACCGATCACGCCGCCATGGGGCGCTCGGGGCGGATATTGTTTTTGATGGCCACGTCGTAAATGATTGGCAGCATGGTGTACACCACGTGGCCGATGCAGCCACCACAGCGATGATGGTCAGCATCACATTGACCGGTGGTTTGCCCGGCTTGAGGCCAAAGATAAACACCATGATGACAAGGCCGATGCCAGCCAGCAGCCCAAGGGCCACGCCGCCTTTTCTGGCGCCGTAAAACAGGCACACCAGAATCACAATCAGTTGTAAAAAGATGTCCGCTTGCCGGGGATAATCCAGCCGCATGGACATCATCCCCTTTCTTTTTGACTTCATCCTCCACGTTGACAAACACCTGGAAACCTTTGTGCAAAGCTATGGTGTGTGGGTTTATGCGCTGCTGTTTGTGATCATTTTTGTCGAGACTGGCCTGGTCGTAATGCCGTTCTTGCCAGGCGACTCCCTGCTGTTCGTGGTGGGGGCGCTGTGTGGCGCGGGGCTGATGAGCTACCCCGTGGCGGTTTCGGTGCTGCTGCTGGCCGCCATTTTGGGGGACCAGTGCAACTTCACCATCGGGCGCTATTTCGGGCCCAAGGTGTTCAAGTGGGAAAACTCGCGGCTTTTCAACAAGGCCGCGTTCGACCGTACCCACAATTTTTACGAGCGGTATGGCGGCATCACCATTATTCTGGCGCGCTTCATGCCGTTTTTGCGCACGTTTGCACCTTTCGTGGCCGGGGTGGCGGCCATGAGTCGCGTCAAGTTCACCCTGTTCAACGTGACGGGTGCCGTGATCTGGGTGCTGGGTATTTGCACGGCAGGCTACTTTCTGGGCAGCATTCCATGGGTCAAGGTGAACCTTGACAAGATCATCTGGGCGATGATTCTGGTGCCGGGGCTGATCGTGATGTTTGGTGCCTGGAAGGCGCGCAAGCAGCCGCTCAGGTAGTGCGACTGCGTGCCAGCGGCGGATTTTTGGCGAAATAGGCGTTAATGCCACGCATCAGCGCATCGGCCAGCTGGTTCAGGTAGGCGTCGCTGTTGAGCTTGGCTTCTTCGTCGGGGTTGCTGATGAACGCCGCCTCCACCAGCACACTGGGTATCTCGGGTGCCTTGAGCACGGCAAAGCCGGCTTGCTCGACCCGCGGCTTGTGGAGCTTGCCGACGCGGCCTATTTCCTTGAGCATGGCCCCGCCCAGCTGCAGGCTGTCCTTGATCTGGGCGGCGGTGCTCATGTCGAGCAGGGCGCGCTTGACCTGGGCATCACGGGCGCGCACATTGAGGCCGCCAATCACATCGGCCTTGTTCTCCTTGGCGGCCATCCAGCGCGCGGCGCTGCTGGAGGCGCCGTCCTGGCTCAGGGCAAACACGCTGGCGCCTTGCGGGCGTGGGGTAAAAAAGGCATCGGCGTGCAGACTGATGAACAGGTCGGCCTGCACCCGGCGCGCCTTCTCCACCCGGGTGTGCAGCGGCACAAAAAAGTCGGCATCGCGGGTTAAAAATGCGCGCATCGGGTTGCCGTTGCTCGATGCCACGTTGATGCGGTCACGCAGCCGGTGGGCCAGCCGCAGCACCACATTTTTTTCATAGGTACCGGCCGGGCCAATGGCGCCGGGGTCTTCGCCGCCGTGGCCGGGATCGACCGCAATGATGATGAGCCGGTCAGTGGCGGCCGGGGCAGGGGCGCGCATCACCTGTGGTGGCAGTCTTTTGCCTTTTTTGAGCGCGCGGGCATCACTTGGCATGGCAAAAGCAGCAATCACGTCGGCGGCTTCGTTGGTTTGATTGCCAGCAGCATTCGGCGCGCTGGGCGGTGTCGGCTCGGGCCGGTCTTTCTGGGCGATCAACTCGCCCAGCGGATCGGCCGCTGGCGCTGCGGCGATGCGCGTGTCGGTACTTTCCTTGAGCCGCTCGGCAATCAGCGCCTCCAGCGGGTCGGCCACCTGGGTCGGGTACAAATCGAACACCAAGCGGTGCTGGTAGGCCGCCACCGGCGTCAGGGTGAACACCTGCGGCGCAATAGGCTGCTTGAGGTCGAACACCAGGCGCACCACGCCGGGGCTGAACTGGCCAACGCGAATGCCGGAAATGGTCGGGTCGGTGGCGCTCACCTTGGCCACCAGCTCGCGCAGCGCCGGGTTCAGGTCAAGGCCCTGCACATCCACTGCCAGGCGGGGCGGGTTGGGCACAAAGCTTTGCTTGAAGCTCAGCCGCGCGTCAGATTCGATGGTCACGCGCGAGTAATCGGGCGCCGGCCAGACGCGCACCGCCACAATGCTGGCGCCACGGGCCAGATGCTGCGCGCCCAGCAACAGCACCAGCGTGCCCGACTGCAGCAACTGGCGCCGTTTCATGTCTTGGCCTCACTGGGCGCTGGCTCGTCGAGTCGGCGCAGCAGGTCGACCCCCAGGCCGGTTTGCGCTGTCAGGGTTGCCTGACGTATTTCATCATCGGGCACCTCGAGTTGAATGACCAGGTCGGCCAGCGGCGTGCAGCCCGCCGCCTTTTCCGGCCATTCGGCCAGCTTCAGGCCCGGGCTGGCAAAGATGTCGCGAAAGCCGGCGTCAGCCCATTCGCGCGGGTCGCTGAAGCGGTAAAAATCAAAATGCCAGATGTTGAGATCAGGCAGTTCGTAGGGTTCCACCACGGCGTAGGTGGGGCTTTTGATGCGCCCTTGCACCCCAAGCGCGCGCAGCAGATGGCGCACCAGCGTGGTCTTGCCGGCGCCCAGATCGCCTTGCAGTTCGATGTAGGTCTGGCGCACTTCGGGCAACGCGGCGAGCGCGCGGGCAAAGCCTTCGGTGGCGGCTTCGTCACACAGAAGCAGGTTTTTTACAATCGGCAGGTGAACAGCACCATGCGGCAACTCAACAGCAGTCAATGGGTCTCCAAAATTCAGCAATGGGGTCGGGCATTGGGATTTTCACAAATTGGCGTGGCCGGTGTCGATTTGACCGGTGCAGAACCCGGATTATCGGCGTGGCTGGCGGCTGGATTCCATGGTGACATGCACTACATGGCGGCGCATGGCCTCAAGCGTGCGCGCCCGACCGAGCTGGTGCCAGGCACCCTGCGGGTGATCACCGCGCGCATGGATTATTTGCCGGCCGACACCCCCGAGGGCTGGCAGACGCTGGAGCTGGGGCGACTGGGGCAGCCGACTGAAGGCATCATTTCGGTCTATGCCCGCGGCCGGGATTACCACAAGGTCATGCGCAACCGGCTGCAAAAGTTGAGCGATCAAATGACGGCTGCGCTGGGGCCGCTGGGCTACCGCGTGTTCACCGACTCGGCACCGGTGTTGGAGGCCGAATTGGCCAGTTTGAGCGGGCTGGGCTGGCGTGGCAAGCACACGCTGCTGTTGAGCCGCGAGGCGGGGTCAACGTTTTTTTTGGGTGAAATTTTTGTTGACATGGCCCTGCCCGTGACCAAGCCCGTGGCGGGTCATTGCGGCAGTTGCAGCGCCTGCATCGACATTTGCCCAACGCGGGCCATCGTCGCGCCATACCGGCTCGATGCCCGGCGCTGCATCTCGTACCTGACGATTGAGCACGCCGGGCCCATTCCGCTGGAACTACGTCCCTTGATGGGCAACCGCATCTACGGCTGTGATGATTGCCAGCTGATTTGTCCCTGGAATAAATTTGCCCAGCGCAGCGCCTTGCCCGACTTCGACGCCCGCGCCGGACTGGCAGGCAGTCAATTGGTCGAACTATTTGCCTGGACAGAAGAATCATTTTTGCGCTTCACCGAGGGCAGCCCGATCCGCCGCATTGGCCATGAGCGCTGGCTACGCAACATTGCGGTGGCATTGGGCAATGCGCTGCGCGAGATTGATGACGACTCAGCCAAGCCGATATTGGCCGCGCTTGCGTCGCGTGCCGCGCACCCGAGCGCCCTGGTGCGCGAGCATGTGGCGTGGGCGCTAAAACAATTGGGGTCAGATTCCAATTCATTTTGAGAGCTGACCAGTAGCCCGGATAAAGCGAAACGCAATCCCGGAAGGTCAGCTGGCCAGCCGGTTCACATTACCCGCACAGCGGCTGGCTTTGGCGGCTTCCTCATACTGGGGTACCAGAAATCGTCAGCCCCCCCAAAGCCAGCCACTGTGCTGGACGCCGGTGCGTTAAGGTGAAATGAGGTCGTCATTGCGAACGAAGTGACGCAAT
>NZ_JACUUE010000105.1 GCF_014859475.1 Rhodoferax sp. | reverse complement strand
GTATTTTTTCTAAGCGCGGTCGCGCTCCCGTGCGCTTTTGCGCGTCTGTTGTGGCCGTTTTGGCTGCGTTTCCGGTGCTGGCGCAGGGGCAGACTGCCATGCTGCAGGATGTGGTGGTGACGGCCACGCGCGTCCCAACGCCTATCACCGAGGTGCTTGCAGATGTGTCGATCATCGACCGCACCACGATCGAGCGCAGTGGCGCCACCGGCTTGGCGGATGTGCTGGGGCGCATCCCGGGCGTCTCGTTCTCGCGCAATGGTGGGCCAGGCACCACCACCAGTGTGTACCTGCGTGGTGCTGAAAGTCGCTTTACAGCGGTCTATGTTGATGGCGTTCGCATTGACTCGCAATCCACTGGCGGTGCCACATGGAATGCCATCCCGTTGTCGCAGATCGAACGCATCGAGGTGGTGCGTGGTCCGGCTGCAGCCATTTATGGCTCGGATGCGTTGGGCGGTGTGATCCAGCTCTTCACGCGCAGGGGCGAAGCTGGCTTTGCGCCCGCCATCGAGATCGGCGCGGGTAGCCACGGCACCAAGAAATTTGACGCGTCGCTCAGCGGCACCAAGGGCGCGGTGGACTACGCGCTGGGTCTGAGCCGCGAAATCAGTGACGGCTTCAACGTCCAACCTGCGGCGAACCCGGACAAGGATGGTTACCAAAACACCGCAGTATCTGCGCGCTTGGGCTGGCAGATCGACACGGCACACCGGCTGGAAGCCACGCTGCTGAATAACGACATGGATGCCCAATACGACGCCTCAACCGAGGACGACCACAGTCTGCATAAGCTGCAGACACTGGGGCTGAAATGGTCAGCCAACTGGAGCGACACCTACCGCACACAGCTAAGTGCCAGCCAAGGCAAAGACCGCTATGAAACCTCGCCGTTGGTGTACCTGACGGACACGCGCGTCACCAGCTACCTCTGGCAAAACGAGTGGAAGCTCGGCGCACACCAGCTGACAGCAGCGCTGGAGCGACGCGAAGACAAGCTCGACAACGCCAGCACCACGCCAGCAATCACCGAGCGTTCGCAAAACGCGCTGGCGCTGGGCTATGGCTTGCGCCGAGACGATCACACCCTGCAACTCAACGCCCGACACGACGACGACAGCGAGTTCGGTGGCAAAACCACCGGCGCTGCCGCCTACGCCTATGGCTTCATGCCCCACTGGCGCGCCACCGCTTCGGCTGGCACGGCGTTTCGGGCACCCACGCTGTTCCAGCGCTTCAGCATTTATGGTGTGCCCAGCCTGCAACCCGAGACCTCGCGCAATCTGGAAGTTGGCGTGAAATATGGCGCACAGGGCGACAGCTTCAGTGCCGTGCTTTATCGCAACAAGGTGCGCAATCTCATCAACTACTTGCCGGGTAAAGGCCCTTGCGTGAACGGCACGGTCGTGAACGACATGCCCGAGTACCCGGGTTGCTATGGCAACACGGGTTCGGCGCAATACCGTGGCTTGACGCTGGCGGGCGAAACCCAACTGGGTGCCGTGTTGCTCGGCGCTTCGCTGGACCTGCAGAACCCTGAAAACCTGATCACCAACAAGCGGCTCGCCCGTCGTCCCAAACAGATGGCCACGGTAACTGCGGACACCCTTATCGCGGGCTGGACTGTGGGCGGCGAAGTGCAATGGGTGGGTGAGCGTTACAACGATGCAGCCAATAAGAAAAAGCTGGCCAGCTACGGTCTGCTCAACCTTAGCGCAAGCACCGAACTGGCGCCAAACTGGACGCTGCTCGGTCGCCTCGACAACCTGGCCGACAAAGACTATGAGACCGTGCTGGGTTATGCCACAGCCGGGCGCACGGTCTATGTTGGCCTGAAATGGGCGCAATAGTCGCCGCAAGCTACCACGCCATGGCCACCTGCCCCGCGCTCCTCATCGCCGCCCCCGCTTCCGGCCAGGGCAAAACCACCGTGGTGTCGGCGCTGGCGCGGCTGCACGCGCGCCAAGGGCGCAAGGTGCGCGTGTTCAAGTGCGGGCCAGACTTTCTGGACCCGGTCTGGCACGCGCTGGCCAGCGGCTCGCCGGTGTACCATCTTGACTTATGGATCAACGGCGAGG
This sequence comes from Rhodoferax sp., assembly GCF_014859475.1. Classification (GTDB taxonomy): domain Bacteria; phylum Pseudomonadota; class Gammaproteobacteria; order Burkholderiales; family Burkholderiaceae_C; genus Rhodoferax. The sequence goes on along the minus strand of NZ_JACUUE010000105.1, from coordinate 6,275 downwards.
CCGACTGCCGCGCGCGCCTGGCCGCCGCTGCGGCGGATGCCGACCTGATTCTGGTCGAGGGTGTGATGGGCCTGTTTGACGGCACCCCCAGTGCCGCCGACCTGGCGCAGCGCTTTGGGTTGCCGGTGCTGGCGGTGATTGATGCGGGCTCAATGGCCGGCACGTTTGGCGCGCTGGCCTTTGGCCTGCAGCACTTCCGCCCGGGTTTGCCGTGGGCGGGTGTGCTGGCCAACCGCGTGGCCAGCGAGCGCCATGCCCAGATGCTGCAGGCTAGCGTGCGTGACCCCGGGCAATGGCTGGGCGCGGTCATGCGCAACCCGGCCTTGCAGCTGCCCGAGCGGCATCTGGGTCTGACGGTGGCCAGCGAGGTGGATGACGCGCTGGCACGGCTCGATGCAGCGGCAGACGCACTGGCGGCAACGCCGCTTGGACAGATGACGCCAGCAGATTTGCAGTGTTGGGCGGTGAACTTTACAGCACCTGTGATGGTGCTGGAAGGCTCGGTGGCAGAGCGTTCTGCTCCGTGTCCCCCGCCCGCTATGCGGGCTCCTCCTTTACCTGCGCAGAACGCTCTGCCACCAAACCTTCCTGGGCTGCACGGCAAAACCATTGCGATCGCCCGCGATGCCGCCTTCTGTTTCATCTACGCCGCCAATCTGGACTGCCTGCGTGACCTGGGGGCCGAGCTGGTGTTTTTCTCGCCACTGGCCGATGCTGCGCTGCCCGAATGTGACGCGTTGTGGCTACCCGGCGGTTACCCCGAGTTGCATGCGCAGACGATTGGTGCCAACACGCCGTTGCGCACCAGTCTGGCCGCCCACATGGCCGCAGGCAAGCCGGTGTGGGCCGAGTGCGGCGGCATGATGGCGCTGTTTGACACGCTGGTCAGCGCCGATGGTGAGCCGTTTGCCCAATGGGGCCTGCTGCCCGGCACGGTCACCATGCACAAACGGCTGGCGGCGCTGGGGCCGCAGCAGCTCACGCTGGCCAGTGGCACTTTGCGCGGCCACACCTTTCATTACTCCACCACCGAGACGCCGCTGCCACCGCTGGCCCGCACCGCGCGGCCCGACGCCGACCCGTTGCCCGATGCGGGCGAGGCGCTGTGGCAACTGGGCAGCGTGCGCGCCAGTTATTTTCACGCCTGGTTTGCATCGTGCCCGGCGGCAGTGGTTGAACTGTTTTCATCGCCATGAACAACGCGCTCTGGTTACCACCCCAAGGCCCGCAGCGCATCGTCTGCCTGACCGAGGAGACCACTGAGTGGCTTTACCTGCTGGGGCAAGAGGCGCGCATTGTCGGCATCAGCGGCTACACCGTGCGGCCGCGCCGCGCGCGCGACGAAAAGCCGCGGGTCAGTGCCTTCACCAGCGCCAAAATTGACAAAATTTTGGCACTGCAACCGGACTGCGTGTTCGGGTTTTCCGACATGCAGGCCGACATTGCCGCAGCGCTGATTCGCGCTGGCGTGCAGGTCACGGTGTTCAACCAGCGCAGCGTGGCCGAGATTTTTGCCATGCTGCACCAGGTGGCGGCGATGGTGGGGCAGGGCGAGCAGGGCTTGGCCTTGATTGCTGACATGCAGCGTCAGCTGCAAGTCATTGCCAAGGCAGCCGCAGATTTGCCGCGTCGCCCCAGAGTCTATTTTGAAGAGTGGGATGTGCCGCACATCAGCGCGATCCGCTGGGTCTCTGAATTGATCGGCCTCGCGGGCGGCGACGACATCTTCCCGGAGCTGGCAGCGCAATCGCTCGGCAAAGACCGCATCATCGCCGATGGCACCGAGATCGTGCGGCGCAACCCCGACATCATCATCGGCTCCTGGTGCGGCAAGAAGTTTCGCGCCGAAAATGTCGCCGCCAGACCGGGCTGGCAGGACGTGCCAGCCGTTAAGAACGGTCAGCTGTTCGAGATCAAATCGGCCGACATCCTGCAGCCCGGCCCGGCCGCGTTAACCGACGGTGTGGCGCAACTGCACAGCATCGTCATGGCTTGGGGGCAATTGCATGGCTGATTCGATGTTACTGAATGTGGCTCGCAGCGAGCTGATTCTGGGTGGTCAGAAAAGTGGCAAATCGCGCCGCGCCGAGGCGCTGGCACAACGCTGGCTGGCGCAGTCTGGCGCGCATCAGGCCGTGCTGATTGCCACGGCGCAAGCCTGGGACGACGAGATGCGCGCGCGCATTGCCCGGCATCAGGCCGACCGCGCCGAGCGCCTGCCGGGCCTGCGCACAGTGGAAGAGCCGCTGCAATTGGCCCGGGCGATTCAGACCCACAGCCGCCCTGACACCCTGATCGTGGTGGACTGCCTGACGCTGTGGCTCACCAACCAGTTGATGCCCATTGACGCACCACAGGGCGACGCCAGCGTCCTGCCCGACGAACCTGATCTGATCAACAAAATGCACGTTGCCAAGCTGCTGGACGCCATCGGGCAAGCCTGCGGCCCGCTGGTGCTGGTGGGTAACGAGATCGGTCTGGGCGTGATTCCGCTGGGCGCGCAAGTGCGCGCTTTTGTCGATGCCTTGGGGCTGCTGAACCAGGGCGTGGCGCAGGTGTGCCAGCGTGTGACACTGATGGCGGCGGGCTTGCCGCTGAGCTTGAAGGACAAATCATGAAATATCTGCGTCTGTGGTGGACTGGCGCTTTGGCTGGGGTGGTGCTGATGTGTGCCAGCACCGCACACGCCTTTGAGGTCATCGATGACCGGGGTCTCAGTGTGGTGTTTTCAGAGCCGCCGCAGCGCATTGTCAGTTTGCTGCCCTCGTTGACCGAAACTGTGTGTGAATTGGGGCAATGCGCCCGGCTGGTGGGGGTGGACCGCTATTCAAATTTTCCGGAAAGCGTCACAAAGCTGCCGCAAGTGGGCGGTGGGCTGGACCCCAACATCGAGGCCATCGTGGCGCTCAAACCCGATGTGGTGCTGATGGCAACCTCATCGCGGGTGGGCGACAGGCTGCGTTCGCTGGGCATCAAGGCGGTGGCACTGGAGCCTAAAACCCATGCCGATGTCAAGCGCGTGCTGGCCAAAGTGGGTCAAGTTCTGGGGGTGGAAGATGCGTCACGGGTCTGGCGCCTGATCGATGCCGCCACTCAGGCGGCGGCGCAGTCGCTACCCGCCCGGGTGGCGGGCACACGGGTTTATTTTGAAGTCAACCCCGGCCCCTATGGCGCCGGTGAATCGTCTTTTATTGGTGAGACGCTGACGCGCCTGGGTGTTAAAAACATCGTCTCAGCCGATCTCAATCTGGGGCCTTTTCCACGGCTGAACCCTGAATTCATTGTGCGCGCCGATCCGGATGTGATCATGATGGGCCAGCGCAGCGTTGACAGCATGGGTCAGCGCCCCGGCTGGAACCGTATGCGGGCGGTGCGCGAGCAGCAAGTGTGCGTGTTCAGTGCCAGGCAGTCTGACGTGCTGGTTCGTCCGGGCCCGCGCATGGCCGAGGGCGCACGCTTGATGGCGCAATGTTTGGCAGACAAAGTCAGGGTGGCGCAATGAAGAGCGGGCTGCCATGGGCCACATGAATCAGCATCGCGCCCTGAGCGTGGCCTGGGTCTTGATGGGCTTGGCGCTTGCCTTGACCGCCTTGGGCGTGTGCGTGGGTAGCGCCGGATTCGAAAACCTGCTGGGGCCGCTGCTGCACCCCCGCCTGAACCCCGATCAAACCGCAATGGCGCAACAAATTGTGCTCGACATTCGTCTGCCACGCACGCTCGGTGCCTGGGCGGCTGGCGCTTTGTTGGGGCTGGCCGGGGCGCTGGCGCAGGGCTTGTTTCGCAACCCCTTGGCCGACCCGTTTTTGCTCGGCAGCGCCTCGGGTGCGTCGCTGGGTGTGGCGCTGACGCTGGCCGCGCTGGGCGGCGCGGGTGGCATGCTGGGTGGGGCGGGCGGCATGATGGGCGAAGGCATGGCGTTGTCTGTGTTTGGCACTGGCTGGCTGACGCGCCTGGGGCTCACCGGCGCGGCCTTTGCGGGTGCGGTGCTGGCCGTCTTGCTGACGCTGGCCTTGAGCAAAGGCGTGCAACACACCTTGCGCCTGCTGCTGGCCGGGGTGGTGGTGGGCGTGGTGCTGGGCGCCATGACGCATTTGGTGTTGCTGTGGACGCCCGAATCCCTGCAAGCCATGCAGGCCTTCATGCTCGGCTCCACCGCTTTTGTGGGGTGGACGGCGTGCGCAGTGATGGCCGGCGTTTGGGTGTTGGCCAGTCTTGCGGGCAGCCTGTTGGCGCGCTTGCTCGACGGCCTGAGCCTGGGCGAAGCCACGGCGCGCAGCCTGGGCTTGCCGCTGGTGGCCATGCGGCTGGCGCTGGTGGCGGTGCTGGCGCTGGCCACCGGCGCGGCAGTGGCGCAAACCGGATTGATTGCGTTTGTGGGCTTGGCCGCGCCGCATTTGGTGCGCTCTGTGGTCAAAACCACGCATGGCCGCCTGCTGTTTTTGTCGAGCTTGATGGGGGGCGTGCTGTTGATGGCGGCCGATACCCTGGCGCGTTGGCTGATTGCGCCGCAAGAGCTACCCGTGGGCGTGCTCACCGCCGTGCTCGGTGGCGGTTACCTGCTGTGGCTGATGCACCGTGGCACGCGAGGTGGACTGGGGCTATGACAGCACTGGCCATCCATGCCCGTTCGATAAGGGCGAGCCTCGGAAATGCCGAGATATTGCACGACGTGTCGCTGGCGCTGCCGCAAGGCCACTGGACCAGCATCGTCGGCCCCAACGGCGCGGGCAAGTCCACCTTGCTCAAGGTGCTGGCCGGGCTGTTGCCGTACCAGGGCGGTGTCGAATTGTTGGGCCAGCCACTGGCCGGCATCCCGGCGCGGCAGCGTGCCCAACGCCTGGCGTGGCTGGGACAAAACGAGTCAGCGGCGGATGACTTGACGGTGTGGGACGTGGTCATGCTCGGGCGCTTGCCGCACCAGGCCTGGTTGGCCGCGCCCAGCGCTGGCGACCGTGCGGCAGTCGAGATTGCCCTGAAATCCACCGGCGGCTGGGACTGGCGCGCGCGCAGCCTGGGGCAACTCAGTGGCGGTGAGCGCCAGCGCGTGTTGCTGGCGCGCGCCCTGGCGGTGCAGGCCCAGGTGCTGCTGATGGACGAGCCGCTGGCCAATCTGGATCCGCCCCACCAAGCCGACTGGCTGGGCGTGGTGCGCTGCCTGCTGGAGAGCCGCGTCACCGTGGTCAGCGTGCTGCATGAAATCAGCATGGCGCTGCATTCTGATCAGATGCTGATCATGGCTGGCGGGCGCGTCACGCACTTTGGCCCCAGCGCAGACCCGCTCACCCACCGCGCCCTGGAAGCCGTGTTTGACCAGCGCATCCGCATTCACCCGCTGGCCGGGCAATGGGTGGCGTTGCCCAATTAAATTCTCCACTGATCGAAACTGTATAACTGAGCCCTGAACACCATGCAAATTGAAACCCCTCCCAGCGACAAGCCCTATGACAAGCCAGAGGGCGAGCGCCGTGGCCTGGTGATCGTCAATACCGGCGACGGCAAGGGCAAAAGCACCGCCGCGTTTGGCCTGGCGCTGCGCGCGCACGGGCGCGGCAAAGTGGTCAAGATTTTCCAATTCATGAAAGTGCCCAGCGCCCGCTTTGGCGAACACCGCATGTTTGCGCAAATCGGCATTCCCATTGAGGGCCTGGGCGATGGCTTCAGCTGGAAGAGCCAGGACCTGGCGCACTCAGCCGAGCTGGCGCGCCTGGGCTGGCAAAAGGCCAAAGCGGTCATCCTGAGTGGCGACTGCTTCATGGTGCTGCTCGATGAGATCACTTACCCGCTGATCTACGGCTGGCTGCCGCTGGATGATGTGCTGGCCACGCTCAAAACCCGCCCCAGCCACGTCCACGTGGTGCTGACCGGGCGCCGCTGCCCGGCAGAGCTCATCGATCAGGCCGACACCGTGACCGAGATGAAGCTGATCAAACACGCGTTCCAGGCCGGCATACCGGCGCAGCGCGGCATTGAAGATTGACTGCTGCGCCCGTCATGCTTGTGCTGAACCCGTCCTGCGCTGTCGCCAGTGCTTTTGCTTTGGCATTGCTGTTGGCGCTGCTGATTGACCGCTGGCTGGGTGAGCCCCCTGCGCGACTGCACCCTGTCGTATGGATGGGCAACTATCTGGGCTGGGTGGGGGCCTGGGTGCAGCGCCGTGCCGTGCAGCAGCTGGGAACGAAAGATTTCAAGACGTTTTGGCTTTCGGCCGCGGTATGGATTGCTGGCGGGGCTATTTTTTCAGGCGTGGCTTGGGCCTTGCAAAGCGCCTTGCTTGG
>NZ_JACUUE010000104.1 GCF_014859475.1 Rhodoferax sp. | reverse complement strand
CGGAGGGATTCGAACCCTCGATGAGGCTCTACACCCCATACTCCCTTAGCAGGGGAGCACCTTCGGCCACTCGGTCACGATTCCTGAAAATCAGAGCCGCGATTATGTCACGACTTCGGGGCTTTTATCAGGCAGGCACCTGATCCAGACCAAATGCCCTGTGCAGGGCGCGCACCGCCAGCTCCATGTACTTTTCGTCAATGACCACCGATGTCTTGATTTCGGAGGTGGAAATCATCTGAATGTTGATGCCTTCTTCGCTGAGCACGCGGAACATGGTGCTGGCCACGCCCACATGGCTGCGCATGCCGATGCCCACAATGGAGACTTTGCAGATTTTGGTGTCGCCCACAACTTCTTGCGCACCGACCTTGGGCATCACCACGTTTTTCAGCAAATCCATGGCTTTGGCGTAATCGCCATGGTTCACGGTAAAGCTGAAGTCGGTCTTACCGTCCTTGCTGAGGTTCTGGATGATCATGTCAACTTCGATGTTGGCGTCGGCCACGGAACCCAGTATCTGGTAGGCAATGCCGGGCTTGTCGGGCACGCCCAGCACAGCAATTTTGGTCTCGTCGCGGGTGAACGCGATGCCTGAAACGATGGCTTGCTCCATGTTTTCGTCTTCCTCAAAAGTGATCAGGGTGCCAGATTTGGCCTCAATGTTGATGTCGATGTCCGACGGCGTGAAGCTCGACAGCACACGCAGTTTGACCTTGTACTTGCCAGCAAATTCGACCGAGCGAATCTGCAGCACCTTGGAGCCCATCGAGGCCATCTCCAGCATTTCCTCGAAGCTCACCGTTTGCAGGCGCCGCGCCTCGGGCACCACGCGCGGGTCGGTGGTGTAAACGCCATCGACGTCGGTGAAGATCAGGCATTCATCGGCTTTCATGGCCGCTGCCACGGCCACCGCCGAGGTATCGGAGCCACCACGGCCCAGCGTGGTGATGTTGCCTGCCTCGTCCAGCCCCTGGAAACCGGTCACGATGACGACTTTGCCAGCGTCCAGGTCGGCGCGCACACGTTTGTCGTCAATGGATTCGATGCGAGCCTTGGTGTAGGCGCTGTTGGTGCGAATGGGCACCTGCCAACCGGCGTAACTCACCGACTCCAGGCCCTGGGCTTGCAGCGCAATGGCCAGCAAGGCGCTCGATGCCTGCTCGCCGGTGGCGGCCAGCATATCGAGCTCGCGGCTGTAGGCGTCGCTCAGGGTGGAGGGCGCCAGTTCTTTGGCCAAGGCCAGCAGGCGGTTGGTTTCACCGCTCATGGCACTGGGTACCACCACCATCTGGTGGCCCGCGCGCGCCCATTTGGCGACGCGTTTGGCGACATTGCTGATGCGCTCGGTAGAGCCCATCGAGGTGCCGCCGTATTTATGAACAATCAAGGACATGAAGGGGCTCGAGGTGGGTTACAAAAGCTCGGGATTGTACCAATCGAGTACTTGCCCACACCTGACACAAAAACCCTGCCCCACCTTCAGGTGCAACTGGTGGCCCCGGGTGCGGCAGGCGTCAATCTGCGCCATCAATTCAACCAGTTGCGCGCTGGTCGGCGTGGCCTGGTACACGCTCAGCAGCCAATGGCGCAACACGTTGGCCAGCCGTGGGTGGCTCAGGCATTGCAGCAATTTGATGGCGGGCGGCACACCAATGCGCACCAAGTCCTCAACGGCCACTTCCTGCAACAGCGCCTGGGCCTGCGCCGCATGGCGGCTGCTGCGGGCAAAGGTGTCGCGAAACTGGGGCAAGCAGGCCTGCAGCGCGGGCATCAGGCGCGCGCGGATGCGGTTGCGGGTAAAGCGCTCATCGACATTGCTCGGGTCTTCAATGAAGCCAGCACCCTGCGCTTTCAGCCAAGCCCGTATATCGGCGCTACTGACCTCCAGCAAGGGGCGGCACCAGCTCAGGCCAGCGCGCTGCCACTGCGCCGCCATGGCGCTCAGACCGGGCAAGCCGGCACCCCGGCTCAACGCCAGCAGCAGCGTCTCAACCTGATCGTCGGCGTGCTGGGCGATGGCGATGGTTTGAAATGCTGCGGACTCGTGCTGCGCCAGCGCCTCGATGGCCTGGTAGCGGGCCTGGCGCGCCGCCGCTTCGGGGCTTTGCCCCGGCGCATGACTGGCATCGACTTTTTGCACCACCAGCGGCACCTGAAGACGGTCACAAAAATCCCGGCAATGGCGCTCAAAGTCGTCGCCCGCCGCCTGCAGACCATGGTGCACATGCACCGCCATCACCTGCCCCGGCCACTTGCGCGTGCAGGCCAGCAACAAGGCTGTGGAATCGGCACCGCCGCTGTAGGCCACGGCCAGCGGCAAGGCCGGCGCGAAAGCGGCCATGGCCTGCTCGAAGGCGCGCGTCATGGCATGGCAGGCGGCTTACTTGCCCGTGGTTTTGGTGTCGGTGAAACGGCCATAGCTCTGCAGCCGCTCGTAGCGCCGCTCCAGCAGGTCTTTCACTTTGAGGTCGCTGACCTGGCGGTACGCCTCAGTCAGGGCGCGCTTGAGGAATGCCGCCATTTGCTTGGGGTCGCGCTGCGCGCCGCCCACCGGCTCGTTGACGATCTTGTCAATCACGCCCAGCGCCTTGAGGCGGTGCGCGGTGATGCCCAGCGCATCGGCGGCCTCCTGCGCCTTGTCGGAGGTTTTCCACAAAATGGAGGCGCAACCCTCGGGGCTGATCACCGAGTAAATGGAATACTGCAGCATCAGCAGCTGGTCGCCCACCGAAATTGCCAGCGCGCCGCCCGAGCCGCCCTCGCCGATGATGGTGACAATGATCGGCACCTCCAGCTGCGCCATCTCGAAGATGTTGCGGCCAATGGCTTCGGCCTGGCCGCGTTCCTCGGCATCGATGCCGGGGTAGGCGCCAGGCGTATCAACAAAGGTGAACACCGGCAGTTTGAACTTTTCAGCGGTCTTCATGAGCCGCAAGGCTTTGCGGTAGCCCTCGGGCTTGCTCATGCCAAAGTTGCGGGTGGCACGTTCGCGCGTGTCGCGGCCTTTTTGCTGGCCGATCACCATGCACGGCGTGCCGTTGAAGCGCGCCAGACCGCCGACGATGCTGAGGTCGTCGGCAAAGTGACGGTCGCCGTGCAGCTCGACAAACTGGGTGAACAGCTCGTTCACATAGTCCATGGTGTACGGGCGCTCGGCATGGCGCGCGATCTTGGTGATTTGCCAAGGCGTCAAGTCGCTGTAGATGTCTTTGGTGAGCTGCTGGCTTTTCTTGGCCAGCTGGGTGATTTCATCCGAAATATCGACCGCCGACTCGGTCTGCACGTAGCGCAGCTCTTCAATCTTGTTTTCCAGCTCGGCAATCGGGCTCTCGAAATCGAGGAAGGTTCTTTTAGCCACAACGGGCTCCTGTTAAATGATTAGTGAACGAATGCTTAAGCACGTCTTTATCACCAAATATGGCAAGAATATCCGTCATTGCGAGGAGCGTCAGCGACGTGGCAATCCATGGCCCCAGGCATCATGGATTGCCGCGCTTCGCTCGCAATGACAGACATTATTAAAGTTCCAGAAACAGTTCAGTACTCAACCGGTGCCGGATCCAACGAGCGCCAAATATACCAAGTTGCCACGGTGCGGTAGGGCGCCCAGGCCAGCGCCACCTCGCGCGCGTCGCTGCGGCTGACCGCCTCGCCCGAAAAATAGCTCTTGCTGATGCCGTTGATCAGCCCGACATCGTCGAGCGGCAACACGTTGGGGCGCATCAGGTGAAAAATCAGAAACATCTCTGCGGTCCAGCGGCCAATGCCGCGAATGGCCACCAGCTCGTCGATGATGGCCTCGTCGTCCATCGCCGTCCAGTCATCCACGCGCACTTGGCCAATGTCAAAGTGAATCGCCAGGTCCACCAGGTATTCCACCTTGCGGGCGCTCAAACCCGCCGCGCGCATGTCGTCGATCTTGAGCTTGAGCACCTGCGCGGGGGTCATGATGGGGGCCAGTTTGGCAAAGCGGTCCCACACGGTTTGCGCCGCCTTGACCGAAATTTGCTGGCCGACCATGCTGCGTGCCAGGGTGGCAAAGGCATCGCCCCGGCTTTGCAGGCAGGCCTGACCAAACTGCGGAATCAGCCGCTTCATGACGCGGTCTTTTTTGACCAGATGCTTGCAGGCATCGACCCAATAAGGCGGCGCCGGACAATGTTCTGTGGCAATCATCACGCCAGCGCCCTCATTTGGCAACTTCCCAGCTGGTGCCGTTGGCGGCGTCTTTCAGCACGATGCCCAGCGCCAGCAACTCCTGGCGAATGCGGTCGGCCTCGGCAAAGTTTTTGGCTGCCTTGGCTGCCGCCCGCTCGGCAATGCGCTGCGTGACGTCGGCTTCGTTGACACCGGCGCCCGACTGCAAAAACGCAAGCGGGTCTTGCTGCAGCAAGCCCAGGCAGCCACCCAGCGCCTTGAGCAGGCCCGCCAGCGCGCCCGAGCGGGTGCGATTGACTTCGCTGGCCAGCTCGAACAGCACGGACACCGCCTCGGGCGTGCCAAAGTCCTCGTCCATCGCGACCTTGAAGCGCGCGGCAAACGGATTGGCCCAATCGATCACGACGGGTTCTGGCGTTACCGCATCGAGCGCGGTGTACAGGCGCTTGAGCGACTGGCGGGCGTCTTCCAGGTGCACGTCGCTGTAGTTGAGGGCGCTGCGGTAGTGCGCGCGCACAATGAAAAAGCGCAGCGTCTCAGCGTCGAAGCGGGCCAGGATTTCGCGGATGGTAAAGAAATTGCCCAGGCTTTTGGACATCTTCTCGTTGTCGCGCGTAACAAAACCGTTGTGCATCCAGAAACGCGCCAAGGGCTGGCCGGTGGCACCTTCGCTTTGCGCGATTTCGTTCTCGTGGTGGGGAAACTGCAGGTCGGCACCGCCGCCATGAATATCGACCGTCTGGCCCAGCAGCTCGCCGCACATGGCCGAGCACTCGATGTGCCAGCCCGGCCGGCCGGTGCCATACACGCTGTCCCATTTGGCGTCAAGCGGCTCGGTCGGCTTGGCAGATTTCCACAGCACGAAGTCGAGCGGGTCAGTCTTGCCATCGACAACTGCCACACGCTCGCCGGCGCGCAGCTCGTCGAGCGATTTGCCACTGAGCTTGCCGTAGCCAATGAATTTGCGCACCGCAAAGTTCACATCGCCGTCGCCACTCTGGTAAGCCAACCCCTTGTCCTGCAACTGGCCGATGAGCTTGAGCATGGCGGGCACGTGGTCGGTGGCGCGCGGCTCATGGGTGGGGCGCTCGATGCCCAGCGCGTCGGCGTCCTGGTGCAGGGCAGCCACCATGCGGTCGGTCAGGGCGCGGATGGTCTCGCCGTTTTCAAGGGCGCGTTTGATGATTTTGTCGTCAATATCGGTCACGTTGCGCACATAAGTGACCTGGTAGCCGCTGCTCCTGAACCAGCGCTGCACCACGTCAAACGCCACCATGGCCCGCGCGTGGCCCAGATGGCACAGGTCATACACAGTCATGCCGCACACGTACATGCGCACATGGCCGCTCTGCAGCGGCGTAAAAGGTTCCAGAACACGAGACATCGTGTTGTAAATGCGCAAACTCATGAGTCGTTCTAATCCAATTGAGAGGCCAGTACTGTGCCGGACGGGAGCGCAAACCATGTGCGTGAGGCATGGCGTCAAAAGGCCGCCAAACACCTCAAAAAAAGCCCCCCTCAGCTACAATTCACCTCAGTATAAGGCCCTGCCGACACCCGCTCGCTGGCAGGCCGAGCCACCCCATTCGACCCACCCACCCATGAAGCACGCCCGTTCAGTCATTCACAAAACCCTGCGTTGTCTTATCCTTGCGGGGACGATGTTGGCGCTGACAAGCCACGCTGACGAGTACGCTGACACCAGTGAATTGGTGCGCGCCAACAAGTTCGCAGAAGCCCTGGCCAAGGTGGACAGCTACCTGATCAACAAACCGGCCGACCCGCAAATGCGCTTTCTCAAGGGCGTGATCCAGCGTAATCTGGGCCAGCAGGACGAGGCCATGGCCACCTTTACCAGCCTCACCCAGGACTACCCCGAACTGGCCGAGCCATACAACAACCTGGCCGTGCTTCATGCCGCGCAGGGCGCGCATGACAAGGCGCGGGTGGCGTTGGAGATGGCAATCCGCACCAACCCCGGTTACGCCACGGCTTTTGAGAATCTGGGCGACGTCTATGCCCGTCTGGCTGGCCAGGCCTATAACAAAGCGCTGCAACTCGACAGCGGCAACGCCCAGGTGCCGCGCAAGCTGAACCTGATCAGCGAACTTGTCAAGCCTTAGCCCCGGCGCTGGCATCACCGCCAGGGCGACTTACCGAGCAACTACTTTTGACCCATTTTTACAAGGAGCAGTCAGATGAAATTCAAAACTTTCGGCATGTTGGCACGCACCACCATAGTCGCCACAGCGCTATCGACTGCGGCCAACGTGGCGCTGGCGCAGGACGCGCCACAGGTCAAATTTGCCACCTCGGAGGGCGATTTTGTGGTTGAACTGTACCCCGACAAGGCGCCCAAAACGGTTGCCAATTTTTTGCAATATGTCAACGACAAGCACTATGACGGCACCATTTTTCACCGCGTGATCGGCAACTTCATGATCCAGGGCGGCGGCTTTGATGCGAGCTACCAACAAAAACCCACCCGCGCGCCGGTAGAGCATGAAGGCCGCCTGGCCCGCGAAAAAGGCCTGCGCAATGTGCCTGGCACGATGGCCATGGCGCGCACCTCCGACCCGCAGTCGGCCACTGCCCAGTTTTTCATCAACGTGGCAGATAACCGCCGCCTTGACCCAAACAGTCAGTCCTTTGGCTATACCGTTTTTGGTAAAGTCATCTCAGGCATGGACGTGGTCAACACCATCAAGGCCACGCCCACCGGCCCCGGCGGCCCGTTTGGTATTGATGTCCCCAAAACCCCCATTCTTATCAACTCTGCAACCCTGGTGAAATAAATCATGAGCAACCCCCAAGTCGAACTCCACGTCAAAAACTACGGCACCATCACCCTTGAACTCGACGCCGAAAAGGCACCCAAGTGCGCCGCCAACTTCCTGGCCTACGTCAACAAGGGCCACTACGACAACACCATTTTTCACCGCGTGATTCCCGGCTTCATGGTGCAAGGCGGCGGCATGGAACCCGGCATGGCGCAAAAAGCCTGCGACGCGCCGATTGAAAACGAGGCCAACAACGGCCTGAAAAACCTGAACTACACCGTGGCCATGGCCCGCACCGGCGACCCGCACTCGGCCACCGCCCAGTTTTTCATCAACGTGGCCGACAACACTTTTCTCAACCACACCGCACCGAGCCAGCAGGGCTGGGGTTATGCCGTGTTTGGCAAAGTGGTGGCCGGCACCGACGTGGTGGACCAAATCAAGGCCGTCAAGACCGGCCGCAAGGGCTATCACGACGACGTGCCGCTGGAAGACGTGGTGATCGAAAAAGCCGTCGCGTTGTAAACCTGAGGGGATTCAAATGCCCCGCATGGCGCCAGTGGAAACAGCCCGCGCCCACTGGCGCACGCTTGACTTCATCTCCGACCTGCACCTGCAGGCCAGCCAACCCGCCACCTTTGCCGCCTGGCAGCACTACATGGCGGGCACGCCAGCCGATGCGCTGTTCATACTGGGCGACTTGTTCGAGGTCTGGGTGGGCGACGATATCACCCACGCGGCTGGCGACCCTGACGGCGCTTTTGCGCTGCAATGCCAGCAGGTCATCCAGGCCACGGCTGCGCGCCTGCCGGTGTATTTCATGCACGGCAACCGCGATTTTTTGCTGGGCGACGACTTTGCCAAGGGCTGCGGCATGACGCTGCTGACCGACCCTACCGTGCTCGACTTCGACGGCCAGCGCTGGCTGCTGTCGCATGGCGACGAGTTGTGCCTGGACGATGTGGACTACCAGCAGTTTCGTCAACAAGTGCGCAACCCGGCGTGGCAACAAGCCATCCTGGCCAAGCCATTGGCCGAGCGCCAAGCCCTGGCGCGCGTGCTGCGCGCCCAAAGCCAACCCCGCAACGCCGGTGGTGCCAGCTATGCTGACGTGGATACCCAAGAGGCCAAGGCCTGGTTACAGGCCAATGCCGCCAGCACCCTGATCCACGGCCATACCCATCGGCCCAAAGACCATATTCTGGATGCCACTGCGCAAGTACCTTTGCGCCGAATCGTGTTGAGCGACTGGGATGCAGCAGCACAACCGCCTCGGCTGGAAGTGCTCAGGTTACAAACCGGACAAGCACCGCACCGCATGACGTTGGCACCCAGCGCCTGAGGTTTTAAAGTGAAAGAACATCGTCATTGCGAACGCAGTGACGCAATCCATGCAGCCGGAAGTCATGGACTGCCGCGCTACGCTTTCCATGAACAGCCCCGTCATTGCGAACGAA
>NZ_JACUUE010000103.1 GCF_014859475.1 Rhodoferax sp. | reverse complement strand
CCCTGGCTGACCAGAGCGTCAGCCTGCACCGTCCAGGCGGCCTGCGGGTCGAACACGCACACATCGGCCAAACCACCCACCTGCAAGCGTCCGGTGCGGCCCAGCCGGGGGCCCAGTGCCGCACCCAGCACATTGGCCGGACCGGTGGTAACTGCCGCCAGCGCGCGCAGCAAATCCACGCCACTGTCCTGATGCCATTTGTAGGCCAGGCTCAGCAGCAGCTCCAGCCCGGTGGCACCGGGCTCGCTTGCGGCGAACGGCAAGGCCTTGGCGTCTTCGTCCACCGGCGTGTGGTCTGACACCAGCGCATCAATGCTGCCGTCTGCCAAGCCGGCGCGCAGCGCGTCGCGGTCGCGCTGCTGGCGCAAGGGCGGGTTCAGCCGCGCGCGGCTGTCAAAGTAGCCGATGTCGGTGTCGGTCAGATGCAGCGAGTTGATGCTGACGTCGCAGCTCACTTTCAGGCCATCCAACTTGGCTTGGCGCACCAGCGCCACGCCGGCCGCGCTGCTGATGCGGCACAGGTGCACGCGCGCGCCGGTGCTGCGCATCAGCTCGAAGATGGTGTGCAGGGCAATGGTCTCGGCCATCACCGGCACGCCGCTCAAGCCCATGCGGGTTGCCAGCGGGCCGCTGGCCGCCACGCCCTGCCCCAGAAAATAATCCTGCGGGCGCAGCCACACGGCGTAACCAAAGGTAGTGGCGTACTGCAGCGCGCGCTGCATCACCTGGGTGTTGCCCAGCATCACCTCGGCCTGGCTGAAGGCGACGCAACCGGCATCGGACAACATCACCATTTCTGTGAGCGTTTCGCCTTTCAGGCCACGCGTGAGCGCGCCCATGGGATAGACGCGCGCCTGTTCGAGTTTTTCGGCGCGAAAGCGCAGCATTTCGACCAAGCCGGGCTCGTCGAGCACCGGGTCGGTGTCGGGCTGGCAAACCAGACTGGTGATGCCACCGGCCATCGCCGCCGCCATTTCAGATTCGAGCATGCGGGCGTGCTCGTTGCCCGGCTCACGCAGGCGCACCGCCAGGTCCACCAGACCCGGCAAGACCAGGCAGCCCGCGGCTGGAATCGTGACCTCCGGCTGAAAATCAGCAGGAATATTTTGAATCGCGAGGACAGCGCCGTTGGCCAGGGCGACATCGGCTTGCGCGTCCAGACCACTGGCGGGGTCGATGACCCGGCCACCCTGAATCAGCACACGTGTTTGCTTGTTCATCTGTTTGTCTCAAAAAAGTTCAGGCTTCAGTTCAGGCTTCGTTGCCGGCCACGATGCTCATCACCGCCATGCGCACCGCAATGCCGAAGGTCACCTGCGGCAGGATCACGCTCTGGCGGCCATCAACCACCGCCGAGTCGATTTCGATGCCGCGGTTGATCGGGCCCGGGTGCATCACGATGGCGTCAGGCTTGGCCAATTGCAATTTCACAGGCGTCAGCCCGAAGCTCCTGAAGAATTCCTGGCTTGACGGCAGCAACGCGCCGCTCATGCGCTCGTTTTGCAGGCGCAGCATGATCACCACGTCAGCGTCCTTGATGCCTTCTTCGAGCGTGTGGCAGACACGCACGCCCATTTGCGCCATGTCGGAGGGCACCAGGGTCTTGGGGCCGACCACGCGCACCTCGGCACACCCCAACGTGGTGAGGGCGTGGATGTCGGAGCGCGCCACACGCGAGTGCAGCACGTCGCCCACAATGGCCACGGTCAGGTTGGCAAAGTCGCCCTTATAGTGGCGAATGGTGTACATGTCGAGCAGGGCTTGCGTAGGGTGGGCGTGACGGCCGTCGCCGGCGTTGACCACATGCACATGCGGCGCCACATGCTGGGCGATCAGGTAGGGCGCGCCCGACTCGCTGTGGCGCACCACAAACAGGTCGGCGGCCATGGCGCTCAGATTGGCAATGGTGTCGAGCAGCGATTCCCCCTTGGCGGCCGACGACTTGGCAATGTCGAGGTTGATCACGTCGGCGCTCAGGCGCTTGGCGGCAATCTCGAAGGTGGTGCGGGTGCGCGTAGAATTTTCGAAAAACAGGTTGAAGACGCTTTTGCCGCGCAGCAAGGGCACTTTCTTGACCTCGCGGTTGCCCACCGAAACAAAGTTGGTGGCAGTGTCGAGCACCTGGGTGAGGACGCCCTTTGGCAGGCCCTCGGTTGACAGCAAATGGATCAGCTCGCCGTTTTTGTTGAGCTGCGGGTTGCGCTGGTAGAGCATGGCTAAATTTCTTTCACGTTGAAACTGAAGCAACCGTCCTCTTGGCGCACCAGCGCCAGCGACTGGGTGGCGGGCAGCGTGATGCGCGCGGCGCACAGGTCGGCCTGGACTGGCAGCTCGCGGCCACCGCGATCCACCAGCACCGCCAGCTTGACGCTGGCCGGGCGGCCAAAGTCGAACAGCTCGTTGAGCACCGCGCGCACCGTGCGCCCGGTGAACAGCACATCGTCGAGCAGCAGCACATGGGCGCCGTTGACGTCAAAGGGAATTTGCGTCTGCGCGCTGCTGGTCATGCCGCGGCGTGCAAAGTCGTCGCGGTGCATGGTCGACGAGATCACGCCAAACGGTTGCGCCAGGCCCAGGTCGCGTTGCAGGCGCTCAGCCAGCCAGACGCCGCCCGAGGCGATGCCCAGCAGTTGCGTGTCGGGCTGCAGCAGCGGGCGCAACTGGTGCGCCAGATCGGCATACAGCGCCTCGGCATCGAGTGCCAATGTGCTCATGGAAGACTCCTTAAAAACTGTTCCAGAATGATGCAGGCGGCCGCCGCATCGGCATCACGCGCGCCCATGGAATGGGCTTCGGTGGTGGTGTAGCGCTCGTCCACCTCGAACACCGGCAAGTTGAAGCGGCCATGCAATTGGCGCGCAAATTTGCGCGCCCGCACGGTGTTGTCGTGGGCGGCGCCGTCCGGGTGAAACGGCACACCGACCACCAACGCGTCGGGCTGCCAGGTCTTGAGCTGTTGCGCCACTTTCTCGAAGCGCGCCTTGCCCTCGGCGTTGATGGTGCCCTGCGGCTGGGCGGTGCGCAAAATACGGTTGCCCACTGCAAAACCAGTGCGCTTGAGGCCGAAGTCGAGCGCCAGAAAAGTCTGCAAATGGGTCGGCACCAGCGGCTGCGGGTCAAGGCTTGAACTGTCGGTCAGCGTGCTCATGCGTGCCCGGCATCGGGTGCCAGCATCCAGGGCTCCAGGCCCAGCAACTTGAGCGCCTGCGCATAACGCTCGGGCACCGGGGTCTCGAAGATCAGCCGCGCATCAGCCTCTACCGTGAGCCAGCTGTTGTCGCCCAGCTCAGACTCCAGCTGGCCCTCGCCCCAGGACGAATAACCCAATGAAATCAATACTTTGCGCGGCCCGCTGCCGACCGAGATGGCCTCCAGCACGTCGCGCGAGGTGGTCATCTCCAGGCCGCCCGGAATGACCATGGTGCTGGCATAGACGGGTTGCTCGGGTTTTTTGTCATCGGCAAAAGTGACCTCGTGCAGCACAAAGCCACGTTCGGTTTGCACCGGGCCGCCATAGAACACTGGCGCAGCCTGCAGGTCGGGGCGCGTCAAGGGCAGCTCCACCTTGTCGAACAACCCCTTGAGGCTGATATCGCAGGGTTTGTTAATAACCAGCCCCAGGGCCCCGCGCGGGCTGTGCTCACACAGATACACGACACTTTGGCCGAACAGCGGATCCTGCAGACCGGGCATGGCGATCAGAAAATGATTCGTCAGGTTGATGGGGGCAGAATCGGATGACATGCAACAATTTTAGCGATGAACATGACCCAAAATTTTGACACCGGCCTGATGTGGTTCAGGCGCGATTTGCGCGTGGCGGACAACGCCGCGCTGCACCTGGCGCTGAGTCAATGCTCACGCGTGCACTGCGTTTTTGTTTTCGACGAGGCGATTCTGGCGCCGCTGCCTCGCGCTGACCGCCGCGTGGCGTTCATCCGCGAATCGCTGGCGGAACTGGACGCGGCCTTGCGCCAGCTTAAGCGCAAGGCAGGCGCGGGTCTGATCGTGTGCCATGCGCTGGCCAGTGATGCGCTGCCCCGCCTGGCGGCCCAATTGAAGGTGCAGGCGGTATTTGCCGCGCGCGACTACGAGCCGCAAGCGCTGGCACGCGACGAGACCGTGCGCCATGCGCTGGCCCAAGCCGGTTGCGCGTTTTTCACCTGCAAAGACCAAGTCATTTTTGAAGGCCGCGACATCCTGACCCTGTCGGGCACACCGTATGGCGTTTTTACCCCCTACAAAAACAACTGGCTGAAACGCGTGAACCCGCAAGACCTGGTGCCGTGCGACAGCGCACCGCTGGCGCAGCGCTTGAGCGAACGCCCGCCAGAATTCCAGCGCCCCGTGCCCAGCCTGGCCGACATCGGTTTTGCGCCCACCAACCTGGCCAGCCTGAAGATTCCCACCGGTGAGCGCGGCGGCCAAACCTTGTTCGAGGCCTTTTTCGAGCGCATGGACGACTACCATGCCACGCGCGACTTTCCGGCTGTCAAAGGCCCGAGCTACCTTGGCGTGCACCTGCGCTTTGGCACCGTGTCGATCCGCCAACTGGTGCGCATTGCGCTGCAGCGCCAGGCCGCAGGCAGCGCGGGCGCGGCGGTGTGGCTCAGCGAACTGGTGTGGCGCGATTTTTACTTTGCCATTCTGGCCAATTTCCCGCATGTGGCGCAGCAGGCATTCAAGCCGGAATACGATGCCATTGAATGGGAAAGCGGTTCGCATGCAGAAACACTGTTCGCAGCCTGGTGCGAAGGGCGCACCGGCTACCCGCTGGTGGATGCCGCCATGGCCCAGATCAACCAGACCGGCTACATGCATAACCGCTTGCGCATGGTGGCAGGCAGCTTTCTGGTGAAGGATTTAGGTATTGATTGGCGCTGGGGCGAGCGCTATTTTGCCGAAAAGCTCAATGACTTCGACCTGTCGGCCAACAACGGTGGCTGGCAGTGGGTGGCCTCCAGTGGTTGCGACGCACAGCCCTACTTTCGCATCTTCAACCCGGTCAGCCAAAGCGAAAAGTTTGACCCGCAGGGCAAGTTCATTCGCCGCTACCTGCCGCAACTGGCCAGCCTGTCAGACAAAGCCATCCATGCGCCCTGGGCTGCCAAACCGCTCGAATTGCAAATGGCCGGCGTGACGCTGGGCCGTGACTACCCGCAGCCCATCGTGGCCCACGACGAGGCGCGCGCCAAGACATTACAGCGTTACGCGGTGGTCAAGAAGTCAGGCCAGCCGGCGCCTCAAATCTGAACCATCTCGAAATCTTCCTTGCGGGCACCGCATTCGGGGCAGGTCCAGTTGAGCGGCACATCGCGCCAGGCAGTACCCGCGGGCACGCCATGTTCGGGGTCGCCCACCTGTTCGTCATAAATCCAGCCACAAATCAGGCACATCCAGGTTGTTGATTGCGTCACAGCGTCCAAGGCCTTCCAATAGAATATCAACGTTTAAGCGCACCAGGCCGATTCCAACAATCAAACTTGGCGCATGCCGTCCAATTTTGCCTCAAGAACACCATGACATCCTCTACCGACCTCAATGCCACCCTGTTTGCCCGCGCCTCAAAAGTGATCCCGGGCGGCGTCAACTCTCCGGTGCGCGCTTTTCGCGCCGTGGGCGGCACACCGCGCTTCATCAGCCGCGCCCAGGGCGCCTATATATGGGATGCCAACGGCCAGCGCTATACCGACTACATCGGCTCCTGGGGCCCGATGATTCTGGGCCACGGCCACCCGGCGGTGGTCGAAGCCGTGCAAAAGGCGTTGCTCGAAGGCTTCTCATTTGGTGCCCCCACCGAACGCGAAATCGAACTGGCCGAGGCCATTTTGAAGCTGATGCCGAGCATGGACATGGTGCGCCTGGTGAGCTCTGGCACCGAAGCCGGCATGAGCACTATCCGGCTGGCGCGCGGTGCCACCGGGCGCAGCAAGTTCATCAAGTTCGAGGGCTGCTATCACGGCCACGCCGATGCGCTGCTGGTCAAAGCCGGCTCGGGCCTGGCCACTTTTGGCAACCCGACCAGCGCCGGTGTGCCGCCCGAAGTGGTGCAGCACACCCTCGTGCTGGAGTACAACAACATCGAACAACTCGAAGCCGCCTTTGCCGAACAGGGCAGCGAGATCGCCTGCCTGATGATGGAACCGATCTGCGGCAACATGAACTTTGTGCGCGCCAGCGTGCCTTTCATGAAGCGCTGCCGCGAGCTCTGCACCCAATACGGCGCGCTGCTGGTGTTGGACGAGGTCATGACCGGCTTCAGGGTGGCGCTGGGTGGTGCACAAAGCGTCTATGCCAAGGAAATCCCCGGTTTTGAGCCCGACATGACGGTGATGGGCAAGGTGATTGGCGGCGGCATGCCGCTGGCCGCCTTTGGCGCCAAGCGCGCGGTGATGGAACAGCTGGCACCGCTGGGCACGGTCTATCAGGCTGGCACGCTGAGCGGCAACCCGGTGGCCACGGCCTGCGGGCTGGCGACCCTGAAAGAAATCAGCAAGCCCGGCTTCCATGACGAACTGGGCCGCAAGACGCGCGCCCTGATCAGCGGTTTGAGCCAAGCGGCCAAAGCCGAAGGCGTGCCCTTTTGTGGCGACAGTGAGGGCGGCATGATGGGCTTTTATTTGCTCGACACCCTGCCCAGCACCTACAGCCAGGTCATGAAGTCCGATGGTGCCAAATTCAACCAGTTGTTCCACGGCCTGCTCGACCGTGGCGTTTACATTGCCCCGGCGCTGTACGAAGCCGGTTTTGTCAGCGCGGCGCACACCGATGCCGACATTGCCGCCACAGTGGCGGCTGCAGCCGAGATATTCAAAACACTCTCAAAATAAGCCTGGTCAGCACGCACTTTATCGCGGTCAACGCTTTGGATCACGGGCAATGTGAATCATTGCCACTCCCCTAAAATCGCACCCTTACATCGATCCATCGCATCATCACCATGAGCACCACCATCCTTCAAAACATTCCCGCCGGCCAAAAGGTCGGCATTGCCTTTTCCGGCGGCCTCGACACCAGCGCCGCGCTGCACTGGATGAAGCTCAAGGGTGCCCTGCCCTACGCCTACACCGCGCACCTGGGCCAGCCCGACGAGACCGACTACGACGAGATCCCGCGCAAGGCGATGGAATACGGCGCCGAAAAGGCCCGCCTGATCGACTGCCGCAGCCAGCTGGCCGCCGAGGGTCTGGCCGCGCTGCAAAGTGGCGCCTTCCACATCAGCACGGCGGGCGTGACCTACTTCAACACCACGCCCATTGGCCGCGCCGTGACCGGCACCATGCTGGTGGCCGCCATGAAGGAGGACGATGTCAACATCTGGGGCGACGGCAGCACCTTCAAAGGCAACGACATCGAGCGTTTTTACCGCTACGGTCTGCTGACCAACCCGGCGCTCAAAATCTACAAACCCTGGCTCGACCAGGCGTTTATTGACGAGCTCGGTGGTCGTGCCGAAATGTCGGCATTCATGACCGCGCACGGCTTTGGCTACAAGATGAGTGCCGAAAAAGCCTACAGCACCGACAGCAACATGCTGGGCGCCACCCACGAGGCCAAGGACCTGGAAAACCTCAACTGCGGCATTCGCATCGTCAACCCGATCATGGGCGTGCCGTTCTGGCGCGACGACTGCGTGGTGAAGGCCGAAGAAGTGTCGGTGCGCTTCGAAGAAGGCCACCCGGTGGCCTTGAATGGCACCGAATACCCCGACCTGGTGAGCCTGATCCTCGAAGCCAACCGCATCGGCGGGCGCCACGGCCTGGGCATGAGCGACCAGATCGAGAACCGCATCATCGAAGCCAAAAGTCGCGGCATTTACGAGGCCCCCGGGCTGGCGCTGCTGTTCATCGCCTACGAGCGTCTGGTCACCGGCATCCACAACGAAGACACCATCGAGCAGTACCGCGACAACGGCCGCAAACTGGGCCGCCTGCTGTACCAGGGCCGCTGGTTTGATTCGCAGGCCATCATGCTGCGCGAAACCGCCCAGCGCTGGGTGGCGCGCGCCGTGACTGGCGAAGTGACGCTGGAACTGCGCCGCGGCAATGACTACTCGCTGCTCAACACCGAATCGAGCAACCTCACCTACGCGCCCGAGCGCCTGAGCATGGAGAAAGTGGAAGACGCGCCGTTTTCACCGGCCGACCGCATTGGCCAGCTCACCATGCGCAACCTCGACATTGTTGACACCCGAGCCAAGCTGGGCATCTATGCCAAATCCGGGCTGCTGTCACTCGGTGGGGGTGGTGATTTGCTCAGCCTCACGGGCGAGAGCAAGCGCTGAAGATTCCGGCGCCGGTTCCGCGAATATAAGCCCATCGCGGCGAGGGCGCCGCTCCTACAGGGAGGGTGGTCTGGCAATTTGTAGGAGGCCCGCCTCGGGCCGATGGCTGTCTAACGGTCATGGCAACCCAGCTGCCCCGAATGATGAAACACAGTCGTCATTGCGAGCCCGCCGAATCCGGCCCGACAGCGTACACAGACCCTGCGCAGGCAAGCCGTCACTGCGAGCCATCCGTACCCGGCCCGATACCGCACACGGACCTTGAA
>NZ_JACUUE010000343.1 GCF_014859475.1 Rhodoferax sp. | reverse complement strand
CCACCGCCACCGCAGGCGACCAGCGTCAGCGAGCACAAAGCAAGGGCAAGGTACTTGGTCGGATTGTTCATTTTAAAAATTCCTCACGGTTCATTCGGCTATTTGAATTTTCATCATAGTCTCGGGAATTTGATCCGTGTGTGTCCTGGCGCACCCTCGAACAGAGAATTTGTAAACTTTTGTAACGGTGTCCCGGGCCATAGACCTGAACAAGCGTCCGTCACACCGTGAACGCCTCTGACTGGGAGAAAGCGCGTGCTTGCGGGACAATCGTCACTTCAGCTACCGCTTCAGGACCACGCCATGACCCCGACGTTCAAGATCGATTTTGTCTCCGACATTTCCTGCCCCTGGTGCGCCATCGGCCTGGCGGCGCTGGAACAGGCGCTGGCCAATTTGCAGGGCGAGGTGGCGGCGCAGATCCACGTGCAGCCGTTCGAGCTGAATCCGCAAATGCCCGCCGGCGGCCAGGACATCACCGAGCACCTGACGCAAAAGTATGGCTCCACGCCCGAGCAGCAGGCGCAGATTCGCGAGACCATCCGCCAGCGCGGGGCGGATGTTGGCTTTGCCTTCAACCCGGACGGGCGCGGCCGCATCTACAACACCTTTGACGCGCACCGGCTGTTGCACTGGGCGGGGTTGGCATCATCAGACCGACAACTCGCCCTGAAAAAAGCCCTGCTGCTGGCCTGCCACCGCGACAGCCAGGCGATGGAGGCGCCTGAGGTATTGCTGGCGGCGGTGGCGCAAGCCGGGCTGGACGTGGCGCGTGCCAGCCAAATTCTGGCCAGCGACGAATTGACCGCCGAGGTGCGCACAGCGCAGGCGTTCTACACCGGCCAGGGCATTCACTCGGTGCCGGCGGTCATCATCAACGACCGGCATCTGATCTCGGGCGGCCAGCCCGCGGCCGTGTTCGAGCAGGCGCTGCGCCAGATTGCGACGCAAGCTCCACAAGCGCAAGACTGACAACCCGCGTTGAGAGCGCTACGCGGACAACGCTTGTACCCGAGTGAGTTGGTGCTTGTGGACGCCGGGTTTGCCCCGGAGCACCGGTTTCTCGAAGCGTGACGGGTCGGGCAAAAGGCGCGCCAGCACAGCGCGCACCTGGCTCAGCCTTGGGTCACTGGTGTAGGCGTCATCAGTGGTGTCGTTGATGCAAAAAAAGTCAAGCGCGCCAAACTGCGCCTGCAACTGATCCAACCCGTGGCAGTCATGCAGGTCGCCGCTCGAGACATGTACATGAGCATAGTCGCGCACCGTGGCCAAGGCACAGGCGCGCCTCGGCTTGCCGGCGCTTTTGGCGCCAGGCGGGGTCGTTGCCGTCAACCCAGAGATAGACCACATCAACAGGCGCATGCACAGCCATGGCGTTGTTAGCGTGAAAGAGCATCGTCATTGCGAACGAAGTGACGCAATCCATGGCCCCAAACTGCCTGGACTGCCGCGCTACGCTTTCCATGAACAGCCCCGTCATTGC
>NZ_JACUUE010000102.1 GCF_014859475.1 Rhodoferax sp. | reverse complement strand
CGGCTCTTGATCAGTTCAGAAATTTCTGCGGGATTGAGTTGCATGACTCTTTCCTTCTTTCATTAGTGGGGCCGGCGGTTCGAGGCAGAGCCTCAAGCCGTCAAAGCCATTTTCATTTGTTCCAGACGGGCCTTGACAGAGGTGTCAAGCACTTCGTCACCCACGACCACCCTGATGCCACCGATGAGCTCAGGCTGCAACTCAACCGCCACATTGAGCTGGCGTGCAAAACGCTTCTCCAACATTTGCGACACATCGGCCAGCGCTGCACCCTCGATAGGGAAGGCGCTGTAGATGACGGCATCGCTGGCGCCGCTTTCGGCGTTTACCAGCGCCCGAAACTGCGTGGCAACTTCGGGCACAAAAGCCAGGCGCTCGTTGTCGATCACGGTACGGATGAAGTTGTGCGCGTGGTCGTCAAGCGTTGCCTTGATCACCCCGGTAATCAGCTCATACACCTGCGCATGGCTGGCCCTGGGGCTGTTAGCGAACTGCAGCAACTGCGGCTCACCGGCCACGCAGGCCAGTTCATCAAGCCATGTCAAAACGGATTTGGCATCAGCGGCACTGGCCTTGAATAAGGCCTCGGCGTAGGGACGGGCAATGGTGGCAAGTTCGGCCATGTCGTCCTCTTACAGCTCGGTCTTCAGACGTGACAGCAGATCCGCGTGCACCCCGGCATTGACTTCTTTGCGGAGAATCTGCTCGGCGCCCTTGACGGCCAGTGCGGCAACCTGCTCGCGCAGCGCTTCGCGCGCCTTGACGGCTTGCTGCTCGGCTTCGACCTTGGCGGCAACAACAATTTTGCTGCCCTCTTCGGCGGCCTTGGCTTTTGCCTCTTCAATGATGGTCAGGGCACGGCGCTCGGCGTCGGCCAGACGGCTTGCCGTTTCGGTGCGCGACTGGGCCAGTTCAGCCTCGACCCGCTGATTGACACTCAAGAGATCGTCTCTGGCCTTGTCGGCAGCGGCCAGGCCGTCGGCAATTTTTTGAGCGCGTTCGTCCAGTGCTTTTGCGATGGGAGGCCAGACGAATTTCATCGTGAACATCACCAACAGGAAAAACACCACAAGTTGCGCGAAGAATGTTGCGTTAATACTCACAACAACCCCTTTCTAGTGGATGAAAGGCGAAAAGAATTACTTCAAGACGAACGGGTTGGCAAACGCAAACATCATCGCGATACCAACGCCGATCAGGAACGCCGCGTCGATCAGACCAGCCAGCAGGAACATCTTGGTTTGCAATTCGTTCATCAACTCGGGTTGACGGGCGGCAGATTCGAGGTATTTGCTACCCATGATGCCAATGCCGATACAGGCGCCAACAGCGCCCAGACCAATGATCAAACCAGCGGCCAGCGCCACAAAACCAAGCACGTTTTCCATTTAAAAGCTCCTATGGATTCAAGTTGAAAAGAAAAGAGAAACCTACCGACAAACCATTAGTGATGGTCATGCGCCTGACCCACGTACACCAAGGTCAGCATCATGAAAATGAAGGCCTGCAGGGTCACGATCAAAATGTGAAAGATCGCCCAACCCAGACCGGCAAACAAGTGCCCAAACCACAGGGCAATACCCGTGGCAGAACCAAAACCGACCGCACCCATGAGTGCGATCAACATGAAAATCAGCTCACCTGCGTACATGTTGCCAAACAGCCGCATGCCGTGCGAGACCGTCTTGGCTGTGAATTCGATCAGCTGCATGCTGAAATTCAACACACCCAGAATCAGCGCGAACAACGGATTTTTGCTGGTGCCAAACGGCGCCGTGACGAGCTCATGCGCCCAACCGCCAGCGCCTTTGATCTTGACGTTGTAGTACAGGCAGACCAGCAGTACCGACGACGACATGGCCAAAGTGGTGGACAGGTCAGCGGTGGGCACCACGCGCATGTAAGCATGGTGCGGGTCGCCACCGACGGCACCGTAAATCAGTTCCCAAATCAGGGGGATCAGGTCAACCGGCAGGAAGTCCATGGAGTTCAGCAGGAACACCCAGACGAACACCGTCAGGGCCAGCGGGCCGACAAACTTGCGCGACTCGGCGTTGTGAATGATGCCTTTGGCCTGGGTATCGACCATCTCCAGCAACACCTCGACGGCCGCCTGCATACGCCCGGGCACGCCAGAGGTGACGCTTTTGGCCACGCGCCACATGAAAAACAGCCCCAGCACGCCCAACAGCACCGACCAGAAGATCGAGTCGATGTTGAACACTGACATGTCGATCACACCCGATTGATGACCTGTTTGCAGGTGCGTCAAGTGGTGACCAATGTACTCGCCCGCGGTGGGCCCGTGTTGCACAACGTTTTCTTCAGCAGCCATCAGTTACTCTTTGATCAGTTACTTTTGCCGTTAAGCGTTAATCTTTCACACCGGTTTGGGCTTGCGTTTGAACGCCAGCGCCAGCCAGTACACCTTTAAAGTGACGATCAGACCAACCAGCATGGCTGGCCAATTCAAATCCTTCACCAGACGATGGGCCGCAAACAGCACGCCAATCGTCACCACAATCTTGACCAGCTCCCACACAAAGAAGCTCATGACAGCCATGCCCGGGTTCGCCCTGGCAAAGCGGCTGGTCAGGCCGCGCGCAAACAGTGCCGCAGGCAAAACCACCGCCAGCGCGCCGCAAGCCACAGACTTGGCAACACTATCACCAAAAATCAGCCAAGCCAGCAGGGTAGCCAAGCCACCCACACCCACCTGACCCAACACCACCCACCAGGGAGAAATCACCGGGTGGGCTTTGGCCAGCGCTTGCGCCTGCGACCGGGTCAAAGGCACAAAATCTGGCGGTTCACTATTGAACCCCGAGCCCGGCGCCTTTGAAGCTGGTATTGTCACCATTTACATTACGCTTACTTTACAGTTCGTCAGGGTCGGAAAAGCCGCCCATTATAGGTAGAAAATCGTCCTCCAAATTCAGCCAGCCCCGCATCATGCCCGATCAGTCCCCCGTCAGTCCAGCCAGCGCAACGCCCCCGGATGCGCCTTCGCTCATCACTTATCCTTGTGCCTTCCCAATCAAGGTGATGGGCGCCAATGTGGACGGCCTGGCGCACGCCATCAGCCACATCGCCCTGCAGTTCGACCCGCAGTTTGACGCTGCCACGATTGAGTTGCGTGAGAGCCGGGGCGGCAAATACCTGGGCGTGACCATCACCGTCAACGCGACCAGCCGCGACCAGTTGGACGAGATATACCGAACGCTGTCCACCCATCCGATGGTCAAGGTGGTGCTCTGATGGAAGTGAAATTTTTGGGCCGCGTGGACTACGAATCGACTTACGCCGCCATGCAGGCATTCACCGCCGAACGCTCAGCAGACACGCCCGACGTGATGTGGCTGTGTGAGCACGCGCCGGTGTACACACAAGGACTTGCGGGCAAACAAGAGCACATTCTCAACCTTGGCAACATTCCCGTGGTGCAAACCAACCGCGGCGGCCAGGTGACTTACCACGGCCCCGGCCAAGTGGTGGCCTACCCGCTTATGGACCTGAAGCGGGCGGGCTATTTCGTCAAGGAATATGTTTATCGCATCGAAGAGTCGGTGATCCGCACACTGCTGCATTTTGGTGTGACCGGCCACCGCGTAGCGGGCGCGCCCGGCATTTACGTGCGCCTGGACGACCCGGCTGGCCATGCGCTGCTACCACAGCGGCCGGTAAAAAAGGGGGCGGATCCGGTAGCCCCCAATTTTTTCGGGCTTGGAAAAATCGCGGCCTTGGGCATCAAGGTCAGCCGCAATTGCACCTACCACGGCGTGGCACTCAATGTGGCCATGGACCTTGAACCCTACTCGCGTATCAACCCCTGCGGCTACGCCGGACTGCAAACGGTCGATCTTTCTACAATCGGTGTCTTTGCCAGCTGGCAGGACGTGGCTGAGGTTTTCAGCCAGAAACTTGCCGTTTACCTCGCCCCCTGACACTGTCATTGCGAAGTCGATCCGTCATTGCGATACGCAAGTGAAGCAATCCGTGCCCCCCCAAACGCATGGACTGCCGCGCTACGCTCGCACTGACAGCCCACCAAGAGCACCTATAGAGCAGCAGCATATGAACATCGCCAAAGAAACCAATACAGTCCGCGAACCCCAAAGCGCCGAGCACTACGACGCCACGGCCAAGCAAAAGTCGGCGGCCAAGCTCTCGCGCATCCCGGTCAAGGTGGTGCAGGGCGAAATTTTGCGCAAACCCGAGTGGATTCGCGTCAAGGCGGGCTCGCCCACCACCCGTTTTTATGAAATCAAGGACGTGCTGCGCAGCAACAAGCTGGTCACCGTGTGTGAAGAAGCCAGTTGCCCCAACATTGGCGAATGTTTTGGCAAGGGCACGGCCACCTTCATGATCATGGGCGACAAATGCACCCGGCGCTGCCCGTTTTGCGACGTTGGCCACGGCCGACCCGACCCGCTGGACGTGAACGAGCCGGTGAATCTGGCCAACACCATCGCCCAGCTCAAGCTCAAATACGTGGTGATCACCAGCGTCGATCGTGATGATTTGCGCGACGGCGGTGCCGGGCATTTTGTGGCTTGCATCGAGCACATTCGCGCCAAATCGCCGCAAACACAAATCGAGGTGCTGGTGCCCGACTTTCGCGGCCGCGACGACCGCGCGCTGGAGATTCTCAAGGCAGCGCCGCCCGACGTGATGAACCACAACCTGGAAACCATTCCCAGGCTGTACAAAGAGGCGCGCCCTGGCTCTGACTACCAGTTCAGCTTGAACCTGCTGAAAAAATTCAAGGCACTGTTCCCCGACGTGCCCACCAAGAGCGGCCTGATGGTGGGCCTGGGCGAAACCGACGACGAGATTCTGGACGTGATGCGCGACATGCGCGCCCACGGCATCAACATGCTCACCCTTGGCCAGTACCTGGCACCGTCAACATCACACCTGACGGTCAAGCGCTACGTGCACCCTGACGTGTTCAAAATGTTCGAGACCAAGGCCTACGAGATGGGTTTCAGCCATGCCGCCGTGGGCGCCATGGTACGCAGCAGCTACCACGCCGACGTTCAGGCGGGGCACGCCATGAGCCACACAGCAGCCTGAAAAAACGGTTTTCATGCAAACCCATTGGCACAGCAGCAATCTCTGGCTGGACCTGGCCTCGCTGGTGCAGCGCTGCGATGCCGCCACCTACACGCGCGGCCTGGAGCTGTACCGCAACCAGCGCGTGCTGACGCTGTCGATCGAGCCGCTGGATAACGGCTGGCTACTGCAGGGCGACGTGCAGGGCAGCGTGCGCAAACCCTACAACGTCTCCATTGAACTCGATCGCGGTGCCAACGGGCGTGTCATCGATTGGTACAGCGACTGCACCTGCCCGGTCGGCTACCAGTGCAAGCACGGCGTGGCGCTGATGATCAAGGCGGCTTACAAGGGCCAGCAAATCCTGGGCAGCAATGCCGACGCAGCCAACTTCAAGCCGCTTACCGCGCAGGCCCTGGCAGCGCAGCGCCAGGCCGATCTGGCGCTGCGCCAGGCAGCGGCCCAGCTCGAAGCCGAAAACCAGGTGATCCGCTGGCTCGGCGAAATCGAACGCGGCGGCGCCAAGGCACCGCTGGCCGCCGAGCGCAACGGTGCCAAGCCGCGCCCTGAGCAGTTTCTGTACCTGCTCAACGTGATCGCAGCGCAAGGCCCGCAGCCGCTGCTGACGCTCGAAGCCGTGGTGTCTTACCCCAAAATCAACGGCGACTGGGCCAAGGCCAAGCCCATCAAGAGCACGCCGGAACACGGTCAGCCGGTCTATGACCGCGCGAGCGAAGCCGACCACGACGTGCTGCAACTGATGCGCACCATGCCGACTGCCGCGAGCGCCTATTTTTACAGCTACGGTGCCAAATCACGCGTCACGTTGGAAGGCAAATACGGCGTGCAGGCGCTCGAGCTGGCCGCCAGCACCGGGCGGCTTTTTATCGGCGACAAAAATGGTCAACCCACAAGGCCCGCGCAATGGGGGCCGCCGCTGGACCTGCTCTGGCAATGGCACGAGGTCACGCCAGCCCATGGTGATGAAAGCGCCTGGGTGTTGCGCGCCCGGCTCGACCAGTCGTTGGCCCAACTGTGCCTGAACAATCCGCCGCTGTACTTGGACAGCCAGCACGGTGTCTGTGGCCTGGCCCGCGTCAAGGACATGAGCCTGGGCCAGGTGGCGGTGCTGCTGCGCAGCCCGCCGCTCAAGGCGACAGCGCTGAAAAAGCATCAGGCAGAACTGGCCGAGCGACTCGGGCCGGTGCCCTTGCCGCCGGTGATCGAGCCGCTGCAAACACTGAGCGGCATTGCGCCCAAGGCCTGCCTGCATCTGGCCCCCCTGGCGCCTGCAGACGTGTCAACTCTGGGCCTGATGCAGGCCACGCTGCGCTTTGACTACGCCGGCCACCGCGGCTGGTGGGTGGGCCAGGGCACCACCGTGCTGGTCGATGACGCGCAAGGCCGCCTGCTGCTGCAGCGCGACCCGCAGGCCGAGCTCGAAGCCATCACCAGTTTGATGCAACTGGGGCTCTCAGCCACGGGCAACGGCGTGTTCGGCATCACTGGCAGCGCTTCCCAGCAAGCCTGGCTGCAATGGGCCGATACCGACTACGCCGCTTTCCGCCAGGCGGGTTTTGAGCTGACGCTGGACGATGCGCTGACCGACTGGATCCAGCACGGCGAGGCGCTGGAGGTCAATCTGCAAGCGCAGGGCGACGATGAAGCCACCTCGCCCTGGTTCGATTTGTCGCTGGGCATGGAGATCAACGGCGAGCGCCACAATATCCTGCCGCTGTTGCCCGAGCTCATCAAGATGGCCGCCAGCAGCCCGCGTGACGCCGTCACCGGCCTGCCCGACATTGCGCCCTTTGTTTACCTGCCAGCGCCCACAGGCGGCTTTATCCGCTTGCCCACCGACAACCTCAAACCCTGGCTGGATGCGCTGCTGGAGCTGGTCGGCGACCATGATTTTGCTGGCGACAGCCTCAAGCTCTCGCGCCTGGATGCCATGCGCACCACCGCCACTTTAGGCGAAGGCGCCGTCTGGCAAGGTGCACAGCACCTGCGCGAGCTGGTGCTGCGCCTGCAAGGCCGCGCCGAATTGCCCGAGGTGCTGGCGCCAAAAAGCGTCAACGC
Organism: Rhodoferax sp.; assembly: GCF_014859475.1. Classification (GTDB taxonomy): domain Bacteria; phylum Pseudomonadota; class Gammaproteobacteria; order Burkholderiales; family Burkholderiaceae_C; genus Rhodoferax. The sequence continues at coordinate 1,534 of NZ_JACUUE010000102.1, read as the reverse complement.
GTCCTTGCGCCCCTACCAGCAGCAGGGCGTGAACTGGCTGCAGTTTTTACGCGAGTACGGTCTGGCCGGCATTCTGGCCGACGACATGGGTCTGGGCAAAACGCTGCAAACGCTGGTGCATATCCAGCTTGAAAAAGACGCCGGCCGCCTGACCCACCCGGCGCTGATCATTGCCCCGGTGAGCCTGATGGGCAACTGGCAGCGCGAAACCGAGCGCTTTTGCCCCGAGCTGCGCAGCCTGGTCATTCACGGCAAGGACCGCCACGAGGTGGCCGGCAACATGATGGACCACGACATCGTGATTGCGCCCTACTCGCTGCTGCACCGCGACCGCGAGCGCTGGCTCGAGGCGCAGTGGCACTTGGTGGTGCTCGACGAGGCGCAAAACATCAAGAACGCCAACACCCATGCGGCGCAGGTGGCCAGCGAGCTCAACAGCCGGCACCGGCTGTGCCTGTCGGGCACGCCCATGGAAAACAACCTGGGCGAGTTGTGGAGCCTGTTCCACTTCCTGATGCCGGGGTTTCTGGGCAGCCAGAAGCGCTTCGCCGAGCTGTTTCGCGCCCCCATCGAAAAGCAGGGTGACCCCGAGGCCCTGCACCAGTTGCGCGCCCGTGTCACGCCCTTCATGCTGCGTCGCACCAAGGCGCTGGTGGCCGACGAGCTGCCACCCAAGATTGAGACCGTGTTGCGTGTCGAGCTGTCTGGCAAACAGGCCGACCTATATGAAACCATCCGCCTGGGCATGGAAAAAACCGTGCGCGAGGCGCTTGATGCCAAGGGCCTGGCCAAGTCGCAAATCACCATTCTGGATGCACTCTTAAAACTGCGCCAGGTCTGCTGCGACCCGCATTTGCTCAAGCTCGACGCGGCCAAAAAGGTCAAGACATCGGCCAAGCTGGAACAGTTGATGACGATGCTGCCCGAAATGCTGGCTGAGGGCCGACGCATTTTGCTGTTTTCGCAATTCACCAGCATGCTGACGCTGATCGAAGCCGAGCTGCAAAAACGTGGCATCCCATGGGTCAAGCTCACCGGCCAAAGCCAGGGGCGCGATGCGCTCATCGACCAGTTCACAAGTGGCCAGGTACCGCTGTTTTTGATCAGTCTGAAAGCCGGCGGCACCGGTCTGAACCTGCCGCAAGCCGACACCGTGATTCACTACGACCCCTGGTGGAACCCGGCGGTGGAGGCCCAGGCCACCGGCCGCGCCCACCGCATCGGCCAGAGCAACAGCGTGTGGGTGGTGAAGCTGGTGGCGCAAGGCACCATCGAGGAGCGCATTCTGGCGCTGCAAGAGCGCAAGGCGGCGCTGGCCGAGAGCATGTACAGCGGCTCGGTCGGGCGCAAGCAGCCGCTGTTCAACGAGAGCGACCTGGCCGAACTGCTCAAGCCGCTGTCGGCATGAGGGCACGAACACCCTTCGTCGCAAGCGCCCCGCATCGGCCCGACTCCGCACACAGATGTTGAACAGCGACATCGTCATCGCGAGCCATCCGTACCCGGCCCGATACCGCACACGGACCTTGAACAG
>NZ_JACUUE010000342.1 GCF_014859475.1 Rhodoferax sp. | reverse complement strand
TGGCAGCTTGCGCGGTTACCTTGTGCTGTTGCGCATCGCGCCAGGCCGTGTTGTAAATCAACGCTTTGGCAGCTTCGACACGCGCACTCAACATGGCCAGCCGGTGCCGGATCGTCTGCTTGTCCCACAAGGTTGCACCGAAAGCCTTACGCTGCTTGACCCATTCCAGTGTCAGTTCTATCGCTTTTGATGCTTCACCCATGGCCTGCGCTGCCAGCACGATGCGTTCATTCTGGAGGTTCTTGACTAGCGCGTAGAAACCCTTGTGCTCTTCGCCCAGCAGGTTGCCCGCTGGAATGCGGCAATTGTCAAATACCAGTTCCGCTGTATCACTTGACAACCAGCCATGTTTTTTGAGTGGGCGTGCAATATTGAATCCGGGCGTGCCCTTTTCTACGATGAACATCGAAATCTGATGGTTACGTCCGACCTCACCGGTTTTTGCCGCCACGAAAAAGATTTCGCCATGTACGCCGTTGGTGATGAACATCTTGGCACCATTGAGTACCCACTCATTACCATCTCGACGCGCCGTGGTTCGCATGGATGCCAAATCCGAGCCAGCATCAGGTTCAGTCATAGCTACCGCAGCAATACGACGACCTGCCACGATGTCTGGCATCAGGCGACTTTTTTGCTCAGAGTTTCCGGCATGGTGCAGATGCGGGGCTGCCATATCTGTGTGGACCAGCACAGTAACTGCGAAACCACCAAATGTTGAGCGTCCCAACTCTTCTGCCAGCACAACCGTGGACAGGGTGTCGAGTTCACTGCCACCGTACTCGGACTCGAAACGAATTCCAAGCAGCCCGAGTTCGCCCATCTGGCGCAGTACCTCGCGTGGCACCATGCCTTGCTCCTCCCATTGTTCAGCGCGTGGCGCAACCTCTGTTTCGATAAAGCGGCGCACTGTCTCGCGCAGCATCTCGTGTTCGGTTGTGAAATAAGGGAAGCGTTCGTGCAGAGGGGTAAGGGTGTTTGTGTGCATTTAAATCTACCTAACGTTTGTTAGAATAATGTTAGCACGGAAAATCTTGGTGGCAACACCTTTTTTTGTAGAACACCATCCAACCCACAAATCTCATGGCCATTCACAGCTTCATCCGCCAGCGCAAAGCGGCGATTCAAACCCATGAACTTGATGCCATTGCTTGGCTGCAGGTCTTATTCCAATCGGAGCGGGAACGTTCATTGAACGATCTGAGTGTGCAGCGACTCAATTGGGCCAGCCACTGTGGCGCTGGCAGTGTCGGCATTTCAAGGCGCATGCCACCAGACAACACCAGGGTGCAGTGCGTAGGCTCTGCTGGTATGAGGCGTTGGGGCTCGCACAGGCGCAAGGCGATGAACTTGCTGGGCGCGGGTGTGCGCACGGTGTCAGGCTTGGCAATTTGCGACGATGCCAGCTGGAGTTTTTCTTCTTTGCCATAGGTACAGGGTTGACTTGGCCAGTCCGTGCTGTCGGGCGTAATGGGTTGTGCTGAGCCCTTGGGCTTTGATC
>NZ_JACUUE010000101.1 GCF_014859475.1 Rhodoferax sp. | reverse complement strand
CTAATCAGTTCAATGCCTTATCGAAGTTTTCAAGCGGTCAACTGAGGAATCTAGGATGATGACCTTGTGGGAGCAGATGATTGGCCCATTTGCCGAATTTGCCTTCATGCGCCGCGCGCTGGTGGCCACGCTGGCGCTGGCCGTGAGCGCTGCGCCGCTGGGTGTTTTTTTGACGCTGCGGCGCATGAGTCTGCTGGGTGACGCCATCAGCCACGCGGTGCTGCCGGGTGTGGCGATTGGCTTCATGTTTGCCGGCCTGTCACTCACGACCATGGCCGTCAGTGGCGTGATCTCCGGCATGGTGGCAGCCGGCCTGGCAGGGTTTATCAGCCGCTTTACCACCCTGAAGGAAGATGCCAGCCTGGCCGCCATCTACCTGTTGGCGCTGGCGCTGGGCGTGACGCTGCTGTCGCGCCAGGGCACGCAACTCGACTTGCTGCACATTTTGTTTGGCAGTGCGCTAGGCGTTGATACATCAGGCCTGCTATTGGTGGCCAGTGTGGCCAGCCTCAGCCTGATCGCCCTGGCCGCGCTGTACCGCGGGCTGGTGCTGGAAAGCTTCGACCCGGTGTTTCTGGCGGCATCCGCTGCGCAAAGCTGGGGCCGACGCGGCTGGATCTGGCAACAAAGCTTTTTGATGCTGGTGGTGGTCAACCTGGTAGCCGGTTTTCAGACCCTGGGCACGCTGATGGCCGTCGGCCTGATGATGCTGCCAGCCGTGTCAGCCCGGCTCTGGCATGACAGCTTGAGCGCCCAATTGCTCAACGCCAGCGCCCAGGCGGCTGTGGCCGGGTTCGCTGGGCTGCTGTTGTCTTATCACCTCGACACCCCCAGCGGGCCCACCATCATCGGCTGCGCCGGACTGCTCTATGGCGTGTCATTGCTGGTGTCGCCCGGCGGCTGGCTGCCCCGGGTGCTCAAGCGAGCGCACCGCGTGGCTTAGTTTTTTCAACCCTCAACAAATACAATTCATGCAACGACAAGCCTTCAAGCTCTTTGCCCTGTCTGCTCTGACTGCCAGCAGCCTCGTCATAACGCCGACCCACGCCACCGAGCCACTACCTGTGGTGGCCTCGTTCAGCATTCTGGGCGATCTGGTGAAAGTGGTGGGCGGCGAGCGCGTCAAACTCACCACGCTGGTGGGGCCTGATGCCGACGCGCATGAATTCACCCCCAGCCCAGCCCACGCTAAAGCCGTGCTGGGCGCCCGCGTGTTCCTAATCAATGGGTTGAACTTCGAGCCCTGGGCACAAAAATTGGCCCAGTCTGCCGGCTACAAGGGCATTACCGTGGTGGCATCAAAGGGCGTCAAGCCACCTACCATGGCTGCCGAAGCCGAACACGCCCACGATCACGCTGAAACTGATCCACATGCCTGGCAAAACCCGTTGAACGTGGTGCAGTACGTGAGCCAGATTGCCGCTGGTCTGGCCAAGGCTGACCCCAGCAATGCCGCCACTTACCAGGCCAACGCTCAGGCGTATGCCCGGCAGCTCAAAGACTTCGACGCGCAAGCCAAGGCGCAGTTCGATGCCATTACGTCAGCCCAACGCAAGGTAATCACCTCGCACGACGCCTTTGGCTACCTGGCTGCACGTTACGGCATCACCATGCTGGCCGCGGAGGGTGTAAACACCGACAGTGAACCCAGCGCCAAACACGTGGCCGAGTTGATCCGCCAGATCAAGCGCGAAAAAATCAAGGCCGTGTTTGTGGAGAACATGAGCAATCCCAAGCTCATTGAGCAACTCAGCAAGGATGCCGGTGTCGCCGTGGGCGCCACGCTGTATTCCGACGCCTTGTCTGATGCGAGCGGCCCGGCACCCACTTACCTCAAGATGATGCAGCACAACGTGACGCAACTGGTCGCTGGCATGCGGCTGAACTGACAGCCCAGCATGGTGCCGTTTTGCGATTTGCGAAACGGCGCCAAGTTTTCTTGATGCCCTTCATTGATGTCGCGCGATGCGGTCAGCGGCCTGGTCGCCACGCTGGTCATTTGCGCGCTGGCGAGCACACTAATTACTCGAACGACGGTATCTCGGGCTTGGCCACCGGTTTGCCTGCCGCCACCCAGGCATCAAAACCGCCAGCAATGGAGCGCACGTTCAGGTAGCCCATGTCGTGCAGGGCAGCGGCGGCCAGCGCGGCGCGGCCGCTGGTTTTGCAGTACAGCAGCATATTGAGGTCGCGCGACTGCAGCGCCGGGTTGGCGCTGAATTTGAATTCGAGCATGCCGCGCGAAATGTGCACGGCGCCAGCCAGATGACCAGCGGCAAATTCATCGGCTTCGCGCACATCGACCAGCACATCGGCTTCACGGATAGCTTGTTCGGCGTCAGTCACCGGAATTTCCTGCACGCGGGCTTTGGCGGCAGCAACGAGGTCGTGGGCAGTTTTCATGTAGAGCGTTTCAACAGGAAGTTTTAGTTTCAAAATAATATCAGCTCAGGTTTATTTAATGTTACGTGGGGTTTTACACCGCAGCCATAACAAGGATTTCAGCGAATCCCGCGCTCGCCCTGGCCGAGCATTTCCCTGGTCACCAGCGTGATGCCGGAATCGGTGACGCGGAAGCGTTTCTTGTCTTCCACCGGGTCCATGCCAATCACGGTGCCCTCTGGCAGCACGCAATTTTTATCGATGATGCATTTCTTTAAAACGCAGTGGCGCCCCACCTGCACATTGGGCAACACCATCGAGTCTTCCACGGTGGCATAGCTGTGCACATGCACGCCCGAGAACAGCATTGACCGTCGCACGATGGCGCCGCTGACAATGCAGCCGCCCGAGACCATCGAATCGACCGCCTTGCCGCGTCGGGTGTCGTCGTCAAAAACAAATTTGGCTGGCGGCATTTGCGGCTGCCAGGTCCAGATGGGCCAGTTCTCGGCATACAGATTCAGGTCGGGTGTGACCTGCACCAGGTCCATGTTGGCAGACCAATAGGCATCGAGCGTGCCCACATCACGCCAATAGGCCGATTTGCCAGGCTCTGTGACACAGCTCTCAGAAAAATTCTGTGCAAACGTGCGGTAGCGTTTGACGCAGTGCGGAATCACATCCTTGCCAAAATCATGGCTCGAGTTGGGGTCGTCGGCGTCGCGCAGCAGTTGCTCGATCAAAAAACTGGTGTTGAAGACATAAATGCCCATGCTGGCCAGGGCGTGCGCCGGCTCGCCGGGCATGGCTTGAGGCTGGGCGGGTTTTTCAGTGAAATCAAGCACCCGGCCTGCATCGTCCACCGACATCACGCCAAACGCACTGGCCTCGGCCAGCGGCACCGCGATGCAGGCCACCGTCAGGTCGGCCCGGCGCGCCACGTGGGCGGCCAGCACCCTGCCGTAGTCCATGCGGTAGATATGGTCACCCGACAGGATCAGCACGTATTCGGGCCGGGCATGGCGAATTTCGCGCAGGTTCTGAAACACCGCGTCAGCCGTGCCCTGGTACCAGTGCTCTTCGTCGGACTGCTGCTGCGCGGGCATGATCTCGATGAACTCATTGAGCCGCCCATCGAGAAAACTCCAGCCCAGCTGCAAATGCCGGATCAGGCTTTGCGCCTTGTACTGGGTGGCCACACCGACCCGGCGCACACCCGAGTTGACGCAATTGGACAGCGTGAAGTCGATGATGCGGAATTTGCCGCCAAATGGCACCGCCGGTTTGGCGCGAAAGTCGGTCAGCTCGTGCAAGCGGCTGCCACGCCCACCCGCCAGAATCAACGCAAAGGTGTTGCGTGTGAGCTGGCTGACAAAACGCGGGTCCTGCGCTCTGCGCTCACCCGTTCCCGGTTCTTGATGATTTGCCATGTGATTGCTCCCATATCAGGCAGCGCCCACGCCAAAGTTTTCGGGCATCTGGATGGCCACCACCTCGCCGCGTGCGGTCGCCACACCGCCGGCATAGACGGTGGACTCGATCACCACCTTGCGGCCCTTGATTTCCTTCACCCGACCGCGGATTTCCAGCGTTTCGTTGATGGGCGTGGGCTTCAGATAATCCACGTGCAGCGACCCGGTGACAAAGCGAAACGCCGGCAGCGTGTCCATGGCCCGGCCCTCCTGCTTGTACATGGCCGCGGCAGCGGTGCCGGTGCTGTGGCAGTCGATCAGCGAGGCCAGCAGGCCACCGTAGGTAAAACCGGGCACTGCCGTGTGATAGGGCTCAGGCGTGAAACGGGTCACGGTCTCGTCGCCATCCCAAAACGTCTTGATGCGGTGGCCGTGGTCGTTTTTGGCGCCGCAGCCATAACAATGCGACAGGTTCTCGGGGTAGTAGTCCTGAAAGGCTTTCATGGGTGTTTCCTGTAAGGTTGGTGAATACTTTTTTCTGAAAGCCACTTATGCCTTACAGAAAACGCAAAGACGCTGACTTTTGTCAATTTTTGATTTTTTAATTTCCAACGTGCAGCTTGGCGTGAATGCGCCGCGTGGTGCGCCACACCGCCCACAGCACCAGCGGCACCAGCGCACCGGCGGCCATTTCGGGGTTGATCGGCAAGCCGGCCGCCTTGAGCGCCTTGCCGCCATACAGCAGCAGGCTGACCACGTAGTAGGAAATGGCGGCAATCGACAGACCTTCGACCGTGCTTTGCAGGCGCAATTGCAGCTCTTGGCCGCGTGTGAGCTTGGCCAGCAATTGCTGGTTTTGCACCTCGGTGGCAATATCGACCCGGGTGCGCAACAGGTCGCTGGTGCGCGCCACCCGCTCCGACAAAGATGCCAGCCGCTGCCCGGTGGCGGCCACCGTGGCCATGGCCGGCGACAGCCGACGCTGCATGAATTCACCAATGGTCTGCGTGCCGGGAATGGCTTTTTCGCGCAGCTCCCGGATGCGCTGGTTGACCAGCGCGTAGTAAGCCTGGGTGGCAGCAAAGCGGTAACTGTTCTCGGCGGTGGCGCGCTCCACGCTGGCGGCCAGCGACACCAGGGTGTCGAGCAGTTCCTGATCAGACACCGTCTTGTTTTCCAACTGGCCGGTGATGCGCACCAGGTCGCTTTCGGCCTGCGCCAGCATCGGGCCCAGGGCCTTGACCACCGGCAGTCCGCGCAGCGCCATGAGGCGGTAGGTTTCCAGTTCCAGCAGGCGCGCGGCAATACGGCCCGCGCGGGTCTGGCTGGTGCCTTCGGACGCGATCACCAGCATGCGCTCGAAGCCGTCCGGCTGGAGGCGAAACTGCGTCAGCGCCCACGAATGGCCCATCGGGTATTCGTAGCCCTGTCGGTTGGCCGACTCAACACCCTGACCCGCCACGCTGGCTGCGTTGCTACCGAGCAAAGACGCCACCACCGTGTGTCCACCCAACCATTTCACCGCCTGCACCATCAGGGCCGTGGCGTCATCCAGCGGCGCCTGGAGCATGGCCAATTGCACCGCAGCCACGGTGCGGCCCGGAATTTGCGCGAGCCACTGCGGCGACACCGCCAGCTGTCCCAGCAAATCAGGTTCGGACGCACCCAGCAAGGCCCCGGCCGGCAGGGGCTGGACGATGGAGTAACGGGTAAATTCGCTGTGGCGCTCCCACTTGACCGAGAAGCCAGCCAGCCGCAAACGCAAAAAATTGTCTTGCAAGCGCTCGGGGGACAATTCGGCCTGGCCCGGCAAGCGGTTCAAGTGAACACATTCGGCCTCCCGACTCACGCCTTCATTGAGCACCGCCACATAAATGATCAGCGCCGGCAGGCGCACGCGAGCCGACGGCCGGGCATGCACCTCGTTGTGCAGGGCGGCGCGCTGCGGGTCATCAGGCGGCAGGCATTGAAGAAGCGGTGAGTCATCTGTTGGCGTGGCGTTTGACATGAGCGTTGTTTTGTTGCGTTTCAGGGTGGCATTTCAGGGCGGCATCAAAGGCTGCTGACAAACTCTGCCACATCGGGGCGCAAACGCGCAGGTTTGCGTTTGCTGACGGTGCCGACGTTGATGCAGCACACTGCCTGTTCGCCCTCGGTCAGGGCAAACAACTGGCGCAAGGCCGCCGAGTGCATGGCCTGGCCGCTGGTCAGGCTGCTGCCAAAGCCCATGCTGTGCGCACTGAGCAGAAAATTCTGGATGGCGGCACCCACCGACACCATGCGCTCCAGCGGGTCGATGTCGGGCTCGCAGGGCCCGAGCCGGGCAATGGCCAGCGCCAGAAACGGCGCGCGAAAGGCCTTCTCGCGCGCCTGCGCGATCTGCTCTGGCGTCGCGCTGGCATCGCGCTCGCTCAAGGCCCGGCCAAATGCGTCGGCCAGCACCTCGCGCCTGGCCTGCGGCACCAGCACAAAACGCCACGGCATCACCACGCCATGATCGGGCGCAGACGCGGCTGCGCGAAACATGTCATTCACCTGATCTTCATTGGGCCCGGGCGCAGCCAGGCGCCTGGGCAAAATGTTTTGCCGCGAGGTGATCAGGGTCAGGGCAAACGATGCCAGATCGTCGCCGGTCAAGCTGGATGAATCGGTCATGGTGCGAATGGTACTCGCCCCAGGCATGCAAAATTCACGAGCGACAGTCAAGCTGCGCGACATCATGGGCTATGGCGTCTTGCGCACCCTGGCGTGGTGATCAACAGCAAGGGGTGCACGCAGGGGGGGTATGCCAGTCGTGACAAAATCGCACAATGGCTCGCCGCATGAGCATAAAACAGGAGTAGCAGATGAATCCTCAAAAAAAATTTCACCTTGTGTTTTCGCTGGTCATGGGCGCCATGATGATCTTCGTGATGACGTTTGTCATCACTTTTGTCAACATCGGCCTGACCGAGCACTTTTTTCGGCTGTGGATGAAGGCCTTCGGCATTGCCTATGTGGTGGGCGTGCCGGTGATCTTTTACCTGGCGCCGGTGGCGCGCAAGTTCACCGGGCGCATACTCGGCGTCAAACCCGCCTGACCACAAAGCCGCCTTTCAAGCGATAAAAACAATGTCCAATCCGCCCTCTGAAAATCACCGCACGCAACACGTCGGCTGGCTGCGCGCCGCCGTGCTGGGCGCCAACGACGGCATCGTCTCCACTGCCAGCCTGATCCTGGGCGTGGCCGCTGCCAGCGCCACGCAGGGGCCGGTGCTGGTGGCGGGCGTAGCTGGCTTGGTGGCCGGTGCCATGTCGATGGCGGCGGGCGAATATGTGTCGGTGAGTTCGCAGTCCGACACCGAGCAGGCCGACATTGCCCGCGAGCGCGAAGAACTGGCCACCGACGGCGCGCGAGAACTCGCCGAACTGGCCGCGATTTACGTGGGGCGCGGGCTCGATGCCGAGCTGGCCAAACAGGTGGCGACGCAATTGACGGCCCGTGATGCGCTGGCCGCCCACGTCCGCGATGAACTCGGCATTACCGAAGCCACCAGCGCCAACCCGCTGCAGGCCGCGCTGGTGTCTGCGCTGTCATTTGTCTTGGGCGCCGGTTTGCCACTGCTCACAGCCTGGCTCGTCCCTTTCGGGATTTTGACGCCTGTGGTGGCGGCCACCTCGATGCTGTTTCTGGTGATTCTGGGTGGCCTGGCGGCCTACACCGGCGGTGCCGGCATTGTCAAAGGCGTCGTGCGCGTGGCGTTCTGGGGCGCGCTGGCCATGGGGCTCACCGCGGGCGTTGGCATGTTGTTTGGGGTCGCGGTGTAAGATTGAGACGGCAGATATGAATGCCGCAGAGAATCTTGATGAATTATTGTTGGTTGCCGGGAAGCCGACGTAAATCGGCTAGGTCAGTGCCTGAATCGGCACAATGCAAGCCTGCACGATTTCTCGGAAGTTGCAGGTCAAGGGTGGAAGTCATCTAACCGGTGCAGCGCAGTTCGGCCATGCAGCGTATCCGGTCGTAGAAATTTGCGATCTGCCCGCTCCAAAGCGGCCGCTGCCATCCAGGGATCGACGAGCCCGCCCCAACTAAACCAAAAGTGCCTCGACTCCTTTGGCCTCAACCATTTGCAATAACTTTGCCGAGGTACCGCTGGGATGCTTGTTGGCAACGGGCGACTCCCATTTTTGCACCGTCGATACGCTCACATTGAGCATCGTTGCAAAAACCGCCTGGCTGGCTTTCACAATCGTTGTGCGGATCGCCACAACGCGCTCTGGTGTGTAAGCAGGGGGCACTTCGCAAAGCGCTCGGATGCGAGCCATGTCTGTTTTAGACATGACGCCGTAGGTGCTCATGTCCGCCGCAGTATCGAGCAGTTCCTGTAGCATGCGCGCTTCTTCACTGGTTCTTTTTGGCATTGCATATCTCCTTTAAGCTTCCGTTGAACTTCATTTCATCAAGTTTTGACATGGCTTGAGTTTGCAAATTTGCACCGATAAGTTTGACCGCTTCCACGGCAGAATCAGAGAAGTCGGTGCCCGGTGAGCTCTTTTCTCTGCCGAGTAAAAAGAAAATCGCCGCCGCATGTTGTTTGGCTACCAATGTTCTTGTTCCCCCACTTTTCCCCATGCCTGCAATCGCGACCCGCTTCTTGCAAATACCGCCACCCAGGTCTGCCTCAAACACGCCTTGCTCTATCTCTCTTGCAGCCCGGCAAAATACGTCGTCACCAAGTAATTTCTTTGCCCATCTGTCAAAGGTCTTTATCTTGAAAACGCGTTTTTGATCTGTCATGGGGCAAAACTATAGCATTTTTTACTATACAAATAGGGCTGTCGATCAAAAGCTGCCATCAAGCGCGACAGCACCCTCAACAACAGCACCGGAGTCGAAATGGACAACCCGTAAGCTGACTGTCGTGACTGGCTCCAACGGGTCTG
>NZ_JACUUE010000341.1 GCF_014859475.1 Rhodoferax sp. | reverse complement strand
ATGGAAATGAACACCCGCCTGCAGGTTGAGCACCCAGTCACCGAAGCCATCACCGGCCAGGACCTGGTGGAATGGCAACTGCGCGTGGCCAGTGGCGAACCGCTGCCGTTGCAGCAAGACCAGCTCAAGATCACCGGTCACGCCATCGAGGCACGCATCTGCGCCGAAAACCCCGACAACAACTTCTTGCCCGCCACCGGCACGCTCGACGTGTACCGCAAGCCCGCGCACAGCAGTTTTGCCGTCAGCCCGGCGCGTTTTGACGATGGTGTGCGCCAGGGTGACAGCATCAGCCCGTTTTACGATTCCATGGTGGCCAAAGTCATCGTGCATGGTGACACACGCGAACAGGCGCTGGCGCGGCTGGACGACGCACTGGCGCAAACCCACATCATCGGCTTGACCACCAATGTGCAGTTCTTGCGCCATGTGTTGCAGTCGCCCTCGTTTGCGCAGGCCAATCTCGACACCGGATTGATTCCGCGCGAGGCAGCAGTGTTGTTCAACCAGGAGCGCGTCGGGCTGGCGTTGGCCGCTGCGGCCGATGTGGCGCAAACCCTGTTGGATGAGCGTGCTGCCGAAGGTACCGATCCCTTCAGCAAGACCGACGGCTGGCGCAGCCATGGCGTTTTCACGCGCCGATTTGCGTTTGAATTTGCTGGCGAGCAGGTGCAGGCCGGGCTGACCTATCTGCATGATGGCGCGCTGTCATTCACCGTGGGCGAGGTGGCTGGGCTGCTCGAATTTACGGACACGCCACAGGGCATCGACCTGCGCTTTGCCGGCCAGCGGGCGCTGGTCAACGTGTATCGAAAAGGCGAGGTCGGCTACATCCACGCCGCGCATGGCGCCACGCAAATCATCGCCATCGACCTGCTGCTGCACGCCGGCGAAGCGCCCGCCGAGGTCGGCCGTCTCACGGCGCCCATGCCGGGCAAGGTGGTGTCGTTTGCCGTCAAGGCCGGCGACATTGTCAAACGCGGCCAGGCGCTGGCGGTGATGGACGCCATGAAAATGGAGCACACCATTGCCGCGCCCATCGACGGCGTGGTTGAGGAACTGCTCTACGCACCTGGTGACCAGGTGGTGGAGGGCGCCGAACTGCTCAAGTTGGTCGTACAGGAATGAATGGCCGTCATTGCGAGCCCGCTGAATGCCGGGTCCCGCTGTGGGAGCGGCGCCCTCGCCGCGATTGCGTTCGGTTCACGAAACTCGAAGCGCGGTAATCCATAAGGTTTGATGATCTCCATGAAAATTACTTTTTGCTGCACCGGCACCGAGCCGGAACCCTGGCTGGCTGGCCTGCGTGCCGCCTTGCCACAAGCCCAGGTTGAACTCTGGCAGCCCGGTGCTGCCCCGGCTGACTACGCCGTGGTGTGGCAGCCGCCGCAGCAATTTTTTGACGAGCAAGCGCAGCTCAAAGGCATTTTCAACATTGGCGCGGGGGTCGATGCGCTGCTGAGTCTGGGCCTGCCGCCGCAAGCCGTGGTGGTGCGGCTGGAAGACGCGGGCATGGCGGTGCAAATGGCCGAATACGTCTG
>NZ_JACUUE010000100.1 GCF_014859475.1 Rhodoferax sp. | reverse complement strand
GCGCAGGTTGCCCGCAGCAGGGCTGCGGGTCGCAGACAGCGGGGTCGCCTTTCTTTTGGGTACTTTTCTTTGGCGAAGCAAAGAAAAGTACCTCGCCCGCCGGGGCGAGACCCGGCACCGGAAGCCAAAAAAGGGTAGCGTCCTCTTGCACTCATCACCGTCATTGCGAACGAAGTGACGCAATCCATCTCCCCGAACTGCATAGCCTGCCGCGCTACGCTCGCAGTGACGAAGTCTCTGTTCATGATCTGTGTGCGGTATCGGGCCAGATACGGCTGGCTCGCAGTGGCGGCCTCTCTGTTCAAGGTCGGTGTGCGGTATCGGGCCGATACGAGGGGCTCGCGATGACGGTACTTTTTCATGATTTGGGGCGTCGCTGCGGATTCATGCAAGTTGGCGCAAGCTCAAACCCGGTCAATTCAAACAAAAACCCGTCCCCATCAGGTTTGTCGGTTTGCGGCTAGCATGAGCCGACAAGTCAAATTTTTTCAGGCCGATAAATTCAAGGAGTCGAATCATGCAGCAAGTTGGTGAAACCATCACCCTCGGCGGCGGTTGTTTTTGGTGCACGGAGGCGGTCTTTGTCCAGGTCAGGGGCGTGCGCGACGTGGAATCGGGCTATAGCAACGGCCAGACGCAGCAACCCACTTACGAGCAGGTGTGTACTGGACGCACTGGGCACAACGAAGTGGTCAAGCTGGTCTATGACCCGCAGCAAATCAGCGTGCGCGAGATACTGGAAATCTTCTTTTTGATTCACGACCCCACCTCGCTCAACGCCCAGGGCAATGACCACGGCACGCAGTACCGCAGCGGCGTTTACTTCAGCACACCAGAGCAGCAGCACGAGGCGCTGGCGCTGATTGACGAACTCACAAAAAGTGGGGCCTATGCGCGCCCCATCGTGACGGAGGTGCTGCCGCTGACCAATTACTGGCCAGCCGAAGACTACCACCAGGACTTTTTTGAAAAGAACCCCTACCAAGGCTATTGCATGGCGGTGGCCGCGCCCAAGGTGGCCAAGTTTCGCAAGACCTTTGCGCGCTTGCAGAAAGCAGACCGATAAAATCAGGTGATGGCCACAAAATTTCCCAAACCTCCCCCCGTCCGCCCCATCGAGCCTGCCGACAGTGACGGCACCGTGGTGCTGGAGCGCCGCACGCAGCGCACCAAACCGCCGCAGATGTACCAGGTGGTCATGCTCAATGACGACTACACGCCGATGGAGTTTGTGGTGATGGTGTTGCAGGAGTTTTTCAGCAAAGACCTCGAGACCTCGACCCGGATCATGCTCAAGATTCACCTCGAGGGCAAGGCAGTGTGCGGCGTATATTCTCACGATGTGGCATCCACCAAGGTTGACCAGGTGCTGGATGCCGCAGCCAAGGCCGGCCATCCGCTGAAGTGCGTTTGTGAACCTGCGGCGTTGTGAGTGTTTGAATCCCGACACAGCCAAATGAATTAAAAATCAGATTACAGTCAACGCCTGAAACAAAAGCCTTTAAAGGAACCTCATGATTGCCCAAGAATTGGAAGTCAGCCTCCACATGGCGTTTGTCGAGGCGCGTCAGCAGCGCCATGAATTCATCACGGTGGAACATTTGCTATTGGCCTTGCTGGACAACCCCAGCGCGGCCGAAGTGCTACGCGCCTGCTCGGCCAATATTGATGACCTGCGCAAGTCGCTGTTGACATTCATCAAGGACAACACGCCGCAGGTGGCCGGTACCGAAGATGTCGATACCCAGCCCACACTGGGTTTCCAGCGCGTGATTCAGCGCGCCATCATGCACGTTCAGTCCACCGGCAGCGGCAAAAAAGAAGTGACCGGTGCCAATGTGCTGGTGGCCATTTTTGGCGAAAAAGACTCACACGCCGTGTATTACCTGCACCAGCAGGGCGTAACGCGCCTCGATGTGGTCAACTTCATCGCCCACGGCATCAAGAAAAGCGACCCGCCCGAGCCGGTTCGCGCCGCCGAAAATGCCTCCGAATCAGACGATGGCGCCAGCGAGAAGAACGAAAAGGCCTCGCCGCTGGAGCAGTTCACGCAAAACCTGAATCAGCTCGCCAAGGACGGCAAGATCGACCCGTTGATCGGGCGCGAGCTCGAGGTCGAGCGCGTCATCCAGATCCTGTGCCGTCGGCGCAAGAACAACCCGCTGCTGGTGGGTGAAGCCGGTGTTGGCAAGACGGCCATCGCCGAGGGCCTGGCCTGGCGCATCACGCAAAAGGATGTGCCCGAAATCCTGGCCGAGTCGATTGTCTATTCGCTCGACAT
Source organism: Rhodoferax sp. (assembly GCF_014859475.1). Taxonomy (GTDB): domain Bacteria; phylum Pseudomonadota; class Gammaproteobacteria; order Burkholderiales; family Burkholderiaceae_C; genus Rhodoferax. Next base: position 6,688 of record NZ_JACUUE010000100.1, on the reverse strand, counting down.
GGGCGCGCTGCTGGCGGGCACCAAGTACCGCGGTGACTTCGAGCAGCGCCTCAAGGGCGTGCTCAAGTCGCTCAAGGACAAGCCCAACGCCATTTTGTTCATCGACGAAATCCACACCCTGATCGGTGCTGGCGCAGCCTCGGGCGGCACGCTCGACGCCTCCAATTTGCTCAAACCGGCGTTGGGCTCGGGTGCGCTCAAGTGCATTGGCGCCACCACCTTCACCGAATACCGTGGCATTTTCGAAAAAGACGCGGCCCTGTCGCGCCGCTTCCAGAAGATCGATGTGCTGGAGCCCTCGGTGGAGCAGACGGTCGATATCCTGAAAGGGCTCAAGTCGCGCTTTGAGGAGCATCACCATGTCAAATATGCGCTGGCGGCGCTGCAGGCGGCCGCCGAGCTGAGTGCCAAGTACATCAACGACCGGCATCTGCCCGACAAGGCGATTGACGTGATTGACGAGGCCGGTGCTGCGCAGCGCATTCTGGTGCCGTCAAAGCGCAAGAAAATCATCAGCAAGGCCGAGATCGAGGACATCGTGGCCAAGATTGCCCGCATTCCGCCGGCCAATGTGTCCAACGACGACCGCGGCAAGTTGAAAACCCTGGAGCGCGATTTGCGCAACGTGGTGTTCGGCCAGGACAAGGCGCTCGACATGCTGGCCTCGGCCGTGAAGATGTCGCGCTCGGGCCTGGGCAAGGGCGACAAGCCGATCGGCACCTTTTTGTTCAGCGGCCCCACCGGCGTCGGCAAAACCGAATCGGCCAAGCAACTGGCCTACATCATGGGCGTCGAGCTGATCCGTTTCGACATGAGCGAGTACATGGAGCAGCATGCGGTGAGCCGCCTGATTGGCGCGCCACCCGGCTATGTCGGCTTTGACCAGGGCGGCCTGCTGACCGAGGCCATCACCAAGAAGCCGCATTGTGTGCTGCTGCTCGACGAAATCGAAAAAGCCCATCCGGCCATTTTCAATGTACTGCTGCAGGTGATGGACCACGGCACGCTGACCGACAACAACGGGCGCAAGGCCGATTTCCGCAACGTGATCATCATCATGACCACCAACGCGGGTGCCGAGACCATGGCCAAGGCCACCATCGGCTTCACCAATCCGCGCGAAGCTGGCGACGAGATGGCCGACATCAAACGCATGTTCACGCCCGAGTTCCGCAACCGGCTCGATGCCATCGTCAGCTTCAAGGCGCTCGACGAGAACGTCATTTTGCGGGTGGTGGACAAGTTCCTGTTGCAGCTTGAAGCGCAACTGGCCGAGAAAAAGGTAGAGGTCACGTTCACCGACAAGCTGCGCAAGCACCTGGCCAAGAAAGGCTTCGACCCGCTGATGGGCGCACGTCCGATGCAACGCCTGATTCAGGACACCATCCGGCGCGCGCTGGCCGACGAACTGCTGTTTGGCCGTTTGGTGGATGGCGGACGTTTGAAGGTGGAGCTTGACGACAGCGACGAGAGCAAAACCGAAGTGCTGCTCGACATTCAGCCGCTGCCCAAGAAAGAAGGCCGCGCCAAACCTGAGGTCCCGGAAGCTGCGACTACCTGAGTGGCGCCACATGACGTAAAAAAAGGATGCGATGCATCCTTTTTTTTGGCGACTTCAAGTCGTTTTTTGAAACTTATTCAACACCCAGCAAATTGGCCAATGCGGCTGTTTCCATGGCGCCATTGAAGGTCACAATGTCGCCGGTTTTGCGATGTTTGCCCAACAGGAACGGCACCGAATCCACACCCAGACGATTGAGCAACTGGGTGTTGTTGGCGATGGCCTGCTTGATCTCGTCGGGCACGTCGGCACTGGCTGCCATGCCGCCGGTGCCAGCCAGCAGGGATTGCTCATGCGCCGTCATGGTTTCAACCGGATTGGCAGCAGCCAGCAGTGCCGCACCCTGGGGTACGCTTTTGGTCGGGTTGAACGAGATCGGAATCCAGACGAACTTGACCTTGTCGAGCAGCGGCAGCGACGCCTGCCACAAGCGCCCGCAGTGCGGGCATTGCGGATCGAACAGCACATAGACGGGTTGCGCACTCATCAGGGCACCAACCGTGAAGCCTTTGCTCTCGGCAGCCAACATGTCGTAGGAGGAGCCGACGTTGGCCGCAGGTGCCGGTGCGGTGGCCGGCGCCGTGCTGGTATTTGGCGACGCGCCGGGGGCGGGCGTTTCTGTTCTGGAACAGGCGGAGGCAGCCAACACGATGGCGGTCAGCACCACAAGAGAGGTGTTTTTCATAGGTGGTTGGTGAGATTCTTGGGGTTAAAAAAATAGACGTCAACGCCATTTTTTGCGTTGACTATTGCAAGTTGGTGAAACCATTTTAGCGAGGCGGTTCAGGGTTGCGGCGCTACGGCGCCCCCGCCCAGCGTCTTGAACAGTGCAATCTGGTTTTGCTGGTAGGCCAGCCGGGTTTGCACCAGCGCCTGCTGCGCCGCGAACAAGGAGCGCCTGGCATCGAGCCACTCCAGCTGGTTCGCCACGCCGTGGTCCAGACGCAGTTGGGTCAGCTGGTTTCTCGCCGTTTCGGCCTCCAGCAGCGCTTGGCTGGCCTGCACTTGTTGCGCCAGCGTGGCGCGGCTGGCCAGTGCATCGGCGACCTCGCGAAAGGCGTTTTGGATGGCTTTTTCGTATTGCGCCACCGCTATTTCGCGCCCGGTTCTGGCCACGTCCAGATTGGCCTGGTTGCGCCCGGCATCAAAGATCGGCAGCACCAGTTGCGGCGCCAGCGTCCAGCCCCAAGAGCCGTCCTTGAACAGACCCGAGAGTGCGCTGCTGGCCGACCCGGCACCCACCGTGAGGCTGATGCGCGGGAAAAACGCGGCCCGCGCCGCACCGATGTTGGCGTTGCTGGCGATCAGCAGTTGTTCGGCCTGGCGAATGTCGGGGCGCCGCGCAAGCAGCTCAGACGGCAGTCCGGCGGGAAGTTCGGCCAGCCTCAGGGGTATTGCCTTGTCCCGCCTCAGTTGCGCCCGGCTGGCCTCGTCCAGCGGCTGTCCGAGCAGCAACACCAGGGCGTTTTCGTCCAGGGCGCGCTGGCGCTGCTGCTGGGCCAGCGTGACGCGCGTGCTTTCCAGCAGGGTTTGGGCACTGCGCAGCTCAAAGTCTGATGCGGCACCATGCTGCACCTTGAGTTCCACCAGCTTGAGCGAATCAGTGCGTGATGCCAGCGTTTGCCGAGACACCGCCAGCAGTTCTTCGTCGGCCAGCAGAGCCAGCCAGCCTTGTGCCACAGTGGCTATCAGGCTGATTTGCGCGGTTTGGGCTGCCTCTGAGGTGGCCAGGTATTGCGCCAGCGCTTGTTCCTTGAGGCTGGCGACCCGGCCAAAAAAGTCCAGCTCATAGGCGGTGACGGTTAAACCCGCCGCGTAGGCGCTGTTGATGCCGCCTGCACTGGTGGGGGTGCGTGAGCCCGTCACCGCCGCGTTGAGCGTGGGGAACTGGTCGGCACGGCGGATGCCAAGTTGGGCTCGGGCCTGTTCAATGTTGAGCGTGGCCACTCGCAGGTCGCGGTTGTTGGCGAGCGCCGTGGTGATCAGCTGGCGCAGTGTGGCATCGGTAAAGTAGTCTTGCCAGCCGGGTAAGGGGTTGGTTTGAAGCCCGGCTTGACCAGGCTGCGCAGAGGCCGGCCACTGTGCCGCCACCGGCGATGCAGGGCGTTCATAGCTTGGAATCAAACTACAGCCGGATACAAAAATAATAGCTGCCAATGCATGTGCAGTAAGCGCTAGATGGCGAAAAGCCTTAAATATTTTAGACATCGGTATGGACTCCCATATGCGCGGCCTGCTCGGCGTGAACAGCCTGCTGGCGCGCGCTGTCTTTGAAAATGCTGCGCATTACCACAAAAAAGATCGGTACAAACACCACTGCCAGGCTGGTGCCGGTCAGGATGCCACCAATCACCCCGGTGCCGATTGCGCGCTGGCTGGCCGAACCGGCACCACTGGCCAGGGCCAAAGGCAGCACGCCCAAGGTGAACGCCATCGAGGTCATCAAAATCGGCCGAAAACGCAGGTGGGCTGCTGCCAGCGCCGACTCGATCACGCTCCTGCCCTGGGCTTGCAGGTCTTTGGCAAATTCGATGATCAAAATGGCGTTTTTGGCGGACAAGCCAATGATGGTGATCAGGCCGACCTGGAAGTACACGTCGTTTGAATAGTCGCGCAGCAGTGTGGCCACAATCACGCCCAGCACACCCAGTGGTACCACCAGAATGACCGAGAGCGGAATGGTCCAGCTCTCGTAAAGCGCGGCCAGGCACAAAAATACCGACAAAATGGCAAAACCGTAGAGGATCATGGCTTGTGAACCAGCCAGTTTTTCCTCGCGCGAGGTGCCTGACCACTCGAAGCCAAAGCCTGGGGGCAACTGGCTGGCGAGTTTTTCCATCTCGACCAACGCCGCCCCAGTGCTGTAACCCGGCGCGGCGCTGCCGCTGATGCGCATGGCGGGGTAGCCGTTGTAACGCACGGTTTGCATGGCCCCTGTCACCCAGCGGGTGCTGGCAAAGGCCGACATGGGCACCATTTGCCCCTTGTTGTTGGCGACATTGAGTTTGAGTAAATCATCTGGCTGCATGCGTGCCGGTGCATCGGCCTGCACCACGACGCGCTGCAAGCGGCCCGCGTTGGGGAAGTCGTTGGCATAGGCCGAGCCCAGAGCGGTGGAGATGGTGGCGTTGATGACCTCAAAACCGACACCCAGCGCCGCAGCGCGGTCGCGGTCAATGTCCAACTGCAATTGCGGCGCGTCTTCCAGACCGTCAGGGCGCACTTGGGTCAGTACTTTGCTTGTGGACGCCATGCCCAGCAACTGGTTGCGTGCACCGAGTAGCGCCTCATGGCCCATGCCAGCGCGGTCTTGCAGCCGGAAGCTGAAGCCGCTTGATGAGCCCAGTTCGGGAATCGGCGGCGGGCTCAGCGGAAAGATGAACGCATCGCGAATGCCCGAGAGCGCGCCAAAAGACCGGCCCGCCAGCGCCTGTGCCGAGTTGTTTGGCCCGGAGCGTTCAGACCAGTCCTTGAGCGTGACAAACGCCAGCGCCGCATTTTGTCCCTGTCCCGAGAAGCTGAAGCCCAGCACGCTGACCATGCCTTGCACCTCGGGCTGTTTGAGGATGAACCCCTCAACCTGCTGCATCACCGCCAAGGTGCGTTCTTGCGTGGCACCCGGTGGCAGCTGCACGTTCACCAGCATCGTGCCCTGGTCTTCGTTGGGCAAAAATGAGGTGGGTAGGCGCTGGTACATCCACGCGGCCCCAGCCACAATGGCCAGGTAAATCACCAGGTAACGCGCGGCATGGGGCAGCAGTTTGGCAACACCCCCTTCATAAGTTTTGGCGGTTTTGGCAAAGCCCCGATTAAACCAGCCAAAAAAGCCGCTCTTGGCATGGTGATGACCGGCTTCCACGGGTTTAAGCAGCGTGGCACACAAGGCCGGGGTGAGTGACAGGGCCAAAAAGGCCGAAAACGCAATCGACACGCCCATCACGGCCGCAAACTGGCGGTAAATGTTGCCAATGCTGCCGCTGAAAAACGCCAGCGGGACAAACACCGAGATCAGCACCACCGTGACACCAATGATGGCCCCCGAGATTTGCCCCATGGCTTTGCGTGTGGCCAGCAGCGGCGATAAACCCTCTTCGCTCATGATGCGCTCGACGTTTTCGACCACCACAATTGCATCGTCCACCACAATGCCGATCACCAGCACCATGGCAAACATGGTCAGCACATTGATTGAGAACCCCATGGCCAGCAGCGTGGCAAAGGTGCCCAGCAAGGCCACGGGTACCACCAGTGTCGGAATCAAGGTGTAGCGCCAGTCTTGCAAAAACAAAAACATCACCAGAAACACCAGCGCAATGGCTTCCAGCAGCGTCACGGCCACCTGGCGCAGCGATGTCTCAATAAAACGTGAGCTGTCATAGGGAATGGCCCAGGTCATGCCTTTGGGGAAGAATTTTTCCAACTCGGTCATGCGTGCGCGCACAGCTTTAGCGGTGGCCAGTGCGTTGCCGCTGGAGGACAACTGTACGCCAATGCCCGTGGACGGTTTGCCGTTGAGTCGCGCCGACGTGGCATACGCCTTGGCTCCCAACTCAATGCGTGCGACATCTTTCAGGTGCACTGCAGAGCCGTCGGTGTTAGCGCGCAGCACCACGTTGCCAAACTCCGCCACGCTGCTAAGCTGGCCGTTCACCACCACAGTGGCGGAGATGCCCTGACCGGCCACGTTTGGCAGGCTGCCAATTTCACCTGCCGACACCTGCGCGTTTTGGCCGCGGATGGCGTTTGTGACATCGCTGGCAGACAAGTTGTAGCCCTGAAGTTTGGCCGGGTCGATCCAGATGCGCATCGCACGCTCGGTACCAAAGAGCTGCGCTTGACCCACACCGTTGATGCGCTGAATCTCAGGCAGGATGTTGCGCGAAGCGTAGTCGCCCAATGCCACTGGGTTGAGTTTTGGGTCGTCAGAAGAAAGGATGGCAAACAGCAGGAAGTTGCTGCGTGCCTTGTCCACCCGCACGCCCTGTTGCGTGACGGTCGAAGGCAGGCGCGGGCTGGCACGGCTCAGGCGGTTTTGCACATCGACCTGCGCCAGGTCGGGGTTAGTGCCGGGATCAAAGCTCAGCGTGATGCTGCCGGTGCCGTTGGCCTGAGCCACTGACTCCATGT
>NZ_JACUUE010000099.1 GCF_014859475.1 Rhodoferax sp. | reverse complement strand
GGGCCTATCCCCGCTCGCGCGGGGGAACCTCTCACACCTATCTTGTTGATGTGAAAGAAAAAGCAACGAAAACCATCTGAAATTTTAAAGAGCGTTTGCAGACCTATTTCGCCTGGTCAACCACATTCCGTCCATCTCAATCAATTCACGGGGCGGCGTTCCTAGGTGGGCTAGGCCAATGCCGCCCACCTCATTCAAATCACGCCACACCATCACCAAACTGCCTCTTGGTTCTTGACCGTGCCAATCCGAAACGATGTCCCATGTACGTTGCCGCACACCCTTGTTCATCCGTGGTGCGACAAACACATTGGGCGCAACTTCCAGCATGACCGACGCAAGAAAACCGTGGAATCGGTCTGCCACATCACGCGTCACTATCATCACCAGCACCATCGACCTCCTCCATGCGTAAGACCTGCTTGATTTTGTCGATCATCGACGGGATGACTTGCTGCTTGCGAAACACTTGAGCGGCTTCACGTCGCACCAGACGGTCTACCGTATCCTCCGCACCCTTGCTCACCTGCTTAGCGGCGGCAAAAGCGATTTGTAGTGTGAGCGCTTCACGAAACAAGTCGGCAATGTCCAGCACAAACGACTGCCCTGAGTCCTCATGAATGAAGCCCAGCGGCGGCAGCGCCGCCAGCGACTGCACCGCAATGGCCGCAGCAGCCTGAACTGCCGTCGCAGCATGGTTCAGCGCCTGGTTGGGAATGTCAGCGGCCATCGGGTTGGCCCGGTCGTAGTGGCGGCCATTCCATTCGATGCCGTGCTTGTCGGCCATCAACTTATACATAACCTTCACGCGCGAGCCTTCAATGCCGCGCAGGGTGTCTAGCTCACGGTGCGGCAGTATTTCGCCCAAGCGCAGCGCGTACATATGCCGCGCCACACTGATGCGCCGACGCGGGTTGCCCCACAACTCGGCTTGCCGTCTGGCCACATCGGAACGATCTGGCATCAAGGGTGGCGCTGTGTAGGAGCGCACACCATCAACACCAACTGCGGCCATCAGCGTGCCGTGGCGAGCCAGCAGGCGCAAGGCATCGTGTGTCACGCTGCTCCCCGGCCCGAGCAAGATCATGGACACCGACTGATGCGGAATTTGATCCACTTGCGGGGTCAGTGAATTGGCACCCCGCATGAAATGCAAACAACCGTCAATGACGCACAGCTCGCCCCGCTCCAACCAGAGCAACCCGTGGCGGTCTGCGTGCGGAAATCGGGCTGTTTCCAGCCCCAGGCGGCCCTTTAGCATGTAGACATTTCCGCCATCTCAACCGCGCGCAGGCCGCAACATCAACAGCCCAAAACCAAACGCCCGATGTCGCCCCAGCCCATTGACAAGGAGTTGCGCAAAGGCCTGTGAGGTGGTGACGCGCAGTTGCCCAGTCAGCACCGCATCCGGCCCGCCGACCAAGCGGCTGTGGCGCACATCGTCCGCACCGCCTTTCTGACTTTTGCGTGTCACCCCCAACTGCTGATAGCGGGTCATACGGGCGTCCACCAGCTCTGCGCCACCCTGCCGCGCAAGCAAGTCTCGCAGCCACTGCACGTAGACCTCGCTGCGCTCCAGTTCAGCACCCGCTGCCTTTTCAACTGCCGCCAAAAACGCATCACGCTCCCGCCCTGTTTTACCCTCGCGGATGATGGGACGCACGCGCACATCAAAGCCAAGCACATGCCCCACGGCCCATTGCGCGGGAAACTTTCGCGCACTCAAGCCCTGGTGGTGCAGCGTCTGCCCCAATCCCAGCGCGGCTGATACATCAGGATCAGCCAGGGCTGCGCGTTGCGTCAATTCAGCAGCGTTCAGGCGGGTGTAGGCCAGCAAGCCTTGCTCGGCATCGAGATACCGAAAAGGCTGCGGCGCATGTTCGCCAAAAGCGGCGTGCAGCAGCGCATGAAGTGCGTAGCCCAGATCACCTTGCGAATCCAGCAAGCGATGCCGTGCAGCCCATGCGGCCAGCCGCTGCGGGTCGGGCTGGGTGTGCAGCAAATAAAGTGGCTCTATCGTCACGTCATGTGTCATGTCAAATTTCCTGGGTTTTTGATGAGCCCTTCGCGCACCGGGCGCCAGCCGCCGTGTACGCCGCTGGTCCAGTTGCGTTCGTCGCAGACATCCACCACGCGGTCACCAGGCAATTGGCCTTCGCCATCGGGCCATTGCGCACGCACGTCGCGTGCGATACCGGCAAGCGGGGCAAGTTGCAGCGCTTGCAATATCGAATCTGCATCAATCCAGCCAGCTACCAAACGTCCGATAGGCAGGCAGGGTTTTCGTCCGACAAAGAGGGGGCGCTGGGGGCGGTCCAACGCTTGGGCCACCTCAATCAAAGTCGGTGAATCATCGGCTGGCGCCAGCCTCAAAGCCAGCAAGGCGGTGAGGTCAGCGTGGTAGTCGCGGAAGCGCAAATGTGGACTGTCATAAGACGCTGCTCCACCGCGACGCTCTTCCACAGTACCCCAGGTTGTCCAGGCCTTGTCATTGGCGCCCAGTTGAGCGGTTTGAAAGTCGGTCAATCTTGAACCCGGCGCTTCCAGCCGTGCCCCCATTCGCAACCGGGCCTGCAACCGGTTGTGCCGCACATCGTCGCCTCGATCCCACCCCTGGGCGTTGGCGATGAGCCCCGTCACCATGGATAGTGCTGGAAAGTCGCGAATGACTCCAAAGTTGTCAATGGTTTCGCCGCCAAACGCAATAAGCGGCGACGAAAGCCTGATCAGCAAATGGCGCGGCATGTCAGGCTGCCTGTACTGGCATGGTGCCTTGGGTGATGTAGGCCTGAACCCAGGTCGCCAAGTCATTCAAAGACAGGCGCTGCGCATTGGGCACATCTACTTTGTCCAGCGCCAAAAAGCGACGATCCAGCGTGGCACCATAAGCCTCATCCAGCTTGCCAATTTCATCGGTGAGCATTTGCACGGCGGCTTCGCGAATGGCGGGCTGGTTCAGCGGCAGAACATTTTGAAAAGCGCCAGCCAGGCTGCGCGGTTGCCAGTCGCCCACCTCCACCAACAAAAACTTGGCCCACTCAAACGGCGCGGTAGAGCCGCGCTTGGCACCGGGGCTGACGGTGGCAATCAAGTGCAGTAAATGCTGCACCACACGACCCGCCAACTCGCGCTTTTCGGCGGGCAAGGTCGCCCAGTCTTTGATGTTTTCGCCTTCCAGGTTGGCAATCAGCTGCGGCACATCGACCACCACATAACCGTAGTACAGACCAGAGGCCAGTTCGGTGTCGAAGATACCGGCAGAGCCCTGCTCACCAGCTTCGCGTAACAAATCATCAACCACGGTGAAGTAATCGTTTTCTACCTGCGCTTCATGGACAGTAAAGGCGTGTGCCACGTACACGGCAGCATCTCGGCTGGCCAACACATCGGAGGTGACCATGCGGCCGAACAGGGCTGCCTCCAGACCACTGCCGTGCTTCAAGGCCTCAATGTTTTTCTTTGCGTCTTTTAGAAATTTGGCAATAACAGTTTTTAACGTTTTTGCATCGGTGCTGTCTTGCGCCAATTCAGCACATCGTTTGACCAGGTAATCAATTTCTGCAAAACCCATCAGCACGGCTTGCCCGGTTTCAAGCGCCTCTTTACCTTTGGATTCCTTGCCGCCCTTGTCCAATAGGCCACCATCACGCAGGCCCTCGCCAGCAGCCTGTGCCAGCGCTTCTGACAAACCTGCTTCAACCAATTTCTTTCGGATCAGGTCCAGCGTGACCCTGGACCGAACCGCCATGGGCACGCCTAGGTTGACAAGCGCAAAGTGGTCATCGGCCAGGCGCCAGTGGCGTTTCAAACACTGGGACGAAATGCGTGTGCGAACTGCATCGCCATAAGGCAGGCGTTTGGCCAACCCCGCATCATCGCGGTTTAGCAGTGCGCCGGGGTAGTTGTGCAGGGTGTGGATTTGGATAAAACGGGGCAGATTCATGGATACTCCTTAAGTGATGGTTTGTTATGACTTGGATTCGGTGCGGGCCAGCGCTGAAAAATAGGGGCCAGCAATGTGAAGGCGTATCTCCTCGGCCTTGACTTGATACTGGCGCTGGGTGCTACGTTCGATCAGCACCAATTCACCCAACTCGCGCCAGTTGGGTGCCACGCCCTTACTCGCAAGAAGACGCAGCACGCGCGGTAACAACTGAGTGAACGCATCACCCCGTGAGGTCAACAGCTTGGTCACGCGCGATTCAGACACGCCGGCATGTGCTAACTGTTTCCCGAGCCTCTGCTTGCCATCATGCCCAGCCAGCGCCATGCCGTGGGCAATCAAGGCCCAACGCGGCCAAGTGTCAGCGTGCCATTGTTCGGGCGACAAGCCTGCAGCCAATAGCGCACGCGCCAATGCGGCCAACTGGTGCGGTTGCAACGCTTCAGGCTGGAGCCGGGCCAGTGCGGCACGCTCGCCAGGACCTGCACGCTGGATGTATGCAGCCAATGCCCCAAAAGGCTCGCGGTAGATGGGTGCATCCTCAGTCACGAGGTGCGCATTTGGGACGGTGTCAAACGTGGTCACTGGTTTCCTCCTGTCGTTTCATGGTTTGTTGTTGGTAGTAATTTGCCAGTTCGGGTAGCGGTGATTTGTCACTGCGAAGTCCGCCGTGAAAACGGGACAGCGCGGCAGATTGGGCGCGGTATTTTTGGACGCCATTGCGTGGCCCGGCATCGAAGGCAATTTTCAAAACAGCCTCAGCGCGGCCCACCAAACCCAGTAGCCATTGAAGACGTTGTGCAGCGGGGTCAACTGCCTCTATCTCTTCATTGAGGTCGTCAAAAAATCGCGCGTCTTCAGCAGTCTCAAACGGATCAGAAAACTTGCTTGCCTTGGTTTTGTTTCCATCGCTACTGTCGCTTGACTTGCCACTGGCAAAAAGCACCGCCAAAGCCACCCACAGCAGCTTGCGCACCTCGCCAATGACTGTGATACGTTGCGTTGACATTCGCGCTAACGGGGCCTTCTGGTTTGTCATGAGCAGACCTCGCACCTTGGGTGAAATCGGCACCCGGCGCTCGTGATAGCCCTCTGTTTTCCCTTGTCCACGCGTAATGCCTTGGGCAATCAAAACCAGGCTCTTGTCGTTGGCGGTTTGAATCAAATTGTGTGCCACCGGAGCTTGGAACTTGCCCCCAAACATCAACTCGGAAACCAGCTTGTAGCTAAAGCCTTTGTCAGTGATCGTGAGCGCCTTGCCGCCTTCCACGTCAATCGGTGTCCAGGCGTCACCCGTCAATCCATTTAACTCTTTCGCCGCAATGCGCGCCGCTTTACTGCCGCTGCCAATCGATGTGATTACATCGCCCACGGCCTGCAACCGAATTCGGCGACAGATTTCAATGTAGAACGGATCAAGACTTGAAAACGACAGACTGCCAAGGCCGTCCCACGGTACGAGCCAGACCAAGGCCAATCCGTTCTCGCCTTGCAAACTGCAGTCCTCAACTGTTCGTTGCCGCCGGGCCAGCAACGATCCGACATCTCGCACCCAGCGCGCACCAACCAGCCCAACAGCGGCCACACCGACGCCCGGCTTGCTGGCAAAGCCCCCATTCATACGTGAAATACCGTAATTGCCAGCGCCTAAAAAGCCCTCTTGGGTTTGCAGGCTCAATAAGGCGAATAGCCAGTCTTCTGGCTGGGAACGGCGGGCACGGCTGCCTTTGACATCATGATTTTTGGAAGTCACCAGCATGTCAATTTCATCGGCTGCAAAGGCGCGTGATTTCCACTCGGCGATGCTGCCGCCGATAACGGCCGCCTGTAGCAGCGCAGGCCGGGCAGGCGGCGACACCAAGCACCATGCCGCGCCATCCGGGTCATCTGGCGTAAGCGCCAGCAAAGCATCACGCCATTCATCAGCAGTTTCAAACGTCGTCGTTCGATCTGCCTTGTGCAGCGCAATGGCGGCCAACTGCACCAGAAAGGCGTGCCACGGGTGACGCTGGTGAGGCCGTAAAGCGGGGTAATCGCGCACCTCATCTGCGGCGAGGGCCACGAACAATTGGGGTAAGTTGGCACAAACGGTGTTGCCATCGCCTGCACGGCGGTAGCGAATGAGCGGCTCCATCAGCAACGAAAACTGCAATTCCGGGGCAATCGTCATATGGGTTCTCCCTGTGTTTGTTGTGTGGTGCCGCTGGCCTTCATGCGCTCCAGGCCAAAACGGTTGTAGCAATACCGTGCACTGCCCAAAGTGAACTCAAAACCGGCGCGATCTGGCAATGCAATTATGTCGGTGGGCACCGCATCCGGGCTCACTCCGGCAGGAATCTGATGAAAACGCAGCGCCAATTGCTTCACGACCTGATGAAACGGGCCGGTTTGTGGTGGGTCGAACGTCACCAGGCGGTCAGCCGCGCCGAGGCGGGTTGCAATTTTTTGATCCCCATCGGGGAAATTCTCGGTCCCAAAGGCATCCTCGTACCGCAAGACATGGAGATTGCCGATGGACCTCAGCGCACTCAGGCCGCCTTCGATCTGTTGACCGTGTTTTAGCCAGTCTTGGCCCAGTTCATTCTCGATCGCCAGCAGGGCCTGCGGATGTGTGGCGTGTTCGACCAACACGCGGTTGTCTGCAGGTATCTGGCGGCTGGGCTGGGCCTGAATCAGCCGTTTGGTAGCTTCAATTATGCGCAAGTCGGGATAAACGCCGCCGCCATCACGAAAGCGGCCAAGGCCGTTGCGGGCGTGCGGCAGCAGGGGCGTGAGGTCATGGCCTGCGGGTGTCAGCACCCAGGCGCGCGGCTGCCGAAACCCAACAGGGCGCTCTGCATCAGGCCGGGTATGCCGGTGCAGGCGGCCTATGCGCTGGAGCAACACGTCCATGGGGCAAAGGTCGGTAATGAGCAGGTCGGCATCAATATCCAAACTTTGCTCCAGCGTTTGCGTGCCGATGATGACACGTCCGCCAAAGTCTCTGCGCACTTTGCCAAGTTGCGCCTCGACTGCTTGATCAAACAGGCGGCGGTCTTGTCGGCTGTACCGACTGTGGTGCACGGTGCTGATGCCGTTGACTTTGAACAGCCAGTTGTCGCCTTGTGGCGCGGTAGGTTGCTGCTGTTGCGCCAATAGCTCCAGTGCCTGCAATGTAGCTACAGCGGCTGCAACGGTATTGCGAACCACCAACACGCGCGCGCCTTGTGTTGCAGCATCAGCCGCCAACTTGGTAATGCGCACGGGGTCGTCCATGGCATCCCATGTTTCCCAATGAACCGTTTTGTGCTGGGGATTACCGGCAACCGACTGCAACTTGATGCCAGCCGCATCCCTGGAGCTGACGGCGGGGTAAGGTGCGGCGCAAGCCTCCACCAACGTGGGCAATGCGGCCTTTTTTGAACACCCGATATTGAGATAACGCGTGCGTGCCGTAGCGCCCAGGGTGGCGGAGAGCAGCATGGCTTGACCGCCTGTTTTGAGATGCGCCTGGAGTAACTTTTCAAGCAGCACTGCCATGTACGCATCAGAAGCGTGAACTTCGTCCACCACCAGGAGGCTTCGGGCCAACAGGGCATGACGCAGGTGGGCGTGGCGCACTTTGAGTGCACCAAGCAAGGCCTGATCGATCGTGCCCACGGCGATGGTGGCGGCCAAAAATCGCTTGGGGCTTTCAGCCACCCAACGCTGGTGGGCCTTGGCATCAGCGGGATGGTCGGGCCATTGAACTTCAAAATCAGGCAGGCGCATTTTGAGCTGATCATCGGCTGCTTCATCGCCGGGTAGCGCACGCACCACCACGGGCGCATTGGTCGGCCAGAGTTTCTTGACCATGTCAAAAACACGCTGGTACAACTGCGTTGCGGCTACACGCGTAGGCAGGGCAAAGTAAAGACTATCCACCTTGCCCGCCTGAAACAGTTGTACAAAACGCCAGAGCGCAGCTTCGGTTTTACCGCTACCAGTTTCGGCCTCCAGCACCACGGTGCTTTCCAGCGCCAAGTCGGCTGCAGCCATTTGCATGGGACGCGCTGTGGCCACGCCAAATGCGGTGCTGAAGGCGGGTGGCGCGCTGAGTAGTTCAGTACGCCAGAGCGTGGCTTCCAAACCGATGGTGCACACGGCGTAAGTTGCGTTTTTGGGGGCGGTGAGCAGCCGGTTTTCGCCCGGTGCCGTGTAGGGAAAAAAACCTTTACGGGTGTCCGAGCCCAGCCAGTCGGCCAATTGCACCAGTCCGGCGAACAGGTGCGCGAAAGCGGGCTGATCTGGCAAGGATTGACGACACGCTTCAAAAGCGAGTGGGTAGCTTTTTTGCAGGCGCTCGCCCATGCGGGCAATCGTGGCAGCTGGGTCGTACACCACCGAGCCGTTTTTGTTTACAACGGGTTGCCAGATAGCTTCAGCGGCTTGCATCTTTGGGTCTTCCCCAAGAGGACGACCGTGGTGGCTAATGCTGGCGTGAAGCAATTGGGAAACGGCCTCTTCGCCCCACATCATTATTTCTGCAATGGGCAAGCCCGCCGCATAGTGTTCTGCATTATTGACACCGCCTGAAATCAAGGTCCATCCTTCCGGGCCATGACCCGATGGCGAGCGTGCAGTCCAGTAATCCGGCGGGCTTTCAGGAAGCTTCCAGCGCCGCGACTGAAATCCGGCGTTGGCTTTGCCAACATCGTGAAGAAAGACCAGCACGGCCAACCGCTGAAAATCTGCTGCATCAAGGGCCCGCCGCGCCGTTTTTTCTAGAGATCGCCGAACCGCAGCGCATTCAGCCAGCGCAAGAAAACACGCTGCCACGTCGGTCATATGGTCCAGCAACGGATGCACGCCAGACAACTGCCCTGCCTTATCGCGAGAAAGCTTACCCCAGGCGCTGAACTGCGAATCGTCCGCCGATAAATTCCCAACCGACCGCGCCAATTGCTCTGAAACGCGCACGTGCGCTTGTTCGTGATCAGTCTGACTTTGGGTAGAGTAGGAAGTCATTGTCTTTTTCTCTGTATCAAAGGTCTAAACTCCAGCAACACGCAAACGCTGTGAAAAACACTCAAAATCGCCAAAATCCAATCAGGATTGCCTGCTTT
>NZ_JACUUE010000340.1 GCF_014859475.1 Rhodoferax sp. | reverse complement strand
CCGCCAGCATGACGGTGGCGACCTGGGTTTTGTCACCCATTTCGGCCAGAAAAAAAGCCACCACGGTGGTGCCGAAGACCCTCAGACGCAGCGGCTTGCCAATTTCTTCGTCGTCGATCTTGTCGGGAATCAGCATCCACATCGCCATCGCGATGAAAGAAGCGCCCAGCACCCAGCGCAGCACCTCGGGCCCGAGCACGGTGGTAACCCAGGCGCCCGCGGCACCGGCCAGCGCGTGGTTGGCCACGGTGGCCACAAAAATGCCGAGCACGATCGGCCAGGGCTGGCGAAAGCGCAGCGCCAATACCAGTGCCAGCAGCTGGGTTTTGTCGCCCATTTCGGCCAGCGCAACGATACCGGTTGAAATCAAGAATGCATCCATTCGGGTGATGGTAGTCGAAGCATAGGCCAGCTTCGAGGCTGAGCCACGGACAACAGATCAGATGCTGATTCGTTTGAGGCTTTATGTCATACATAAAATTCAAGGCACTTCAAATGCGCAGCCATTCGCAATGACGGCCAACATCGTCATGGAAAGCGCAGCGACGCGGCAATCCATGACTACCGACATCTTGACCTTTGGGCGCACCAGGCTGATGGCTGTTTCCAAACAGGTGCTGCGCTGAATAGAATGGCGCACCGATGATTTGATGGCGTCAGCCAACTTATGAAAAACCAGCATCCAGAAAACGTGCCGCAAAAAGCCCCTGAGCTGGAACTGTCCATCGTCGTGCCGGTGTACAACTCGGCCAAAACCCTCGGCAACCTGCTGGAGCGGCTCACGACCGTGTTGGCGTCGATCACCCAAAGTTATGAAATCATCCTGGTGGACGATGGGAGCAGCGATGCGTCGTGGTCGGTGATTCAAACCTTGCGGGCGACCTATGGCGAGCATCTGGTCGCCGTGCAGCTCATGCGCAACTACGGCCAGCACAATGCCTTGATGTGTGGTCTGGGCACAGCGCGTGGCGAATACGTGGTCACCATGGACGACGACCTGCAGAATCCTCCAGAAGAAATACCCAAACTGCTCGCGCACATCAAACAGCATGGCCTGGATTTGGTCTATGGCTGCCCCAGTACCCGTAACCACGCTGCGTGGCGCAATCTGGGCGCCAACATCGTCTGGCATTTTTACCGCACTGTTTTCCGTAATCCGGTGACCCCCACACCGTTTCGCGTCATGCGCCTCCAGTTGGCGCAAAGCGTGATGTTCTATGACCTCAACTTTACTTACCTGGACGGCTTGCTAGCTTGGTGCACCAGCCGCATCGCTGGCGTGGAGGTTGAACACCATCCTCGGGGGCAAGGTAATTCTGGCTACTCATTGGGCAAGTTACTGAGCTTGGCGCTGAATCTCTACACCAACTTTTCGCTCATTCCCCTGCAAATTGTGAGCGGCCTGGGGTTTGTGACGGCGCTGTCCGGCTTTGTGGTTGGACTCTACTATCTGGTTCAGTTCCTGGCTTCCAGCATCGAGGTGCCCGGCTTTGCCTCCACCATCATCGCGATCTTGATATTGGGTGGTGCGCAACTGTTGGCCCTGGGTGTTATTGGCGAGTA
>NZ_JACUUE010000098.1 GCF_014859475.1 Rhodoferax sp. | reverse complement strand
GAGCGCGCCCTGCCCGACGCCGCCGACCGCGCCAAAATGGTGCGCGACGTGCTGCGCAACCTGGGACAACCAGTGGTGGCAACAGCATGTGCCTGATCGCCTGGAACTGGCAACCGACAAGCCCGACGCCGCTGTTGCTGATTGCCAACCGCGACGAGTTTTATGCGCGGCCAACCGAGGCGCTGCACTGGTGGCCCGACGCGCCCATTCTGGCCGGGCGCGATTTGCAGGGGGGCGGCACCTGGCTCGGCATCAGCCGCAGCGGGCGCCTGGCGGCCTTGACCAACCACCGCGACCCCACCAACATGCGCGCCAATGCGCCGTCGCGCGGTGAACTGGTCAGGGCTTTTTTGCAAACGGATGCCAATGCCGCAGACTACCTGAGCGCATTGCTTGAGCGCGCCGCCGACTACAACCCGTTCAACCTGCTGGTCTTTGATGGCACGCACCTGATGGGCCTGGAAAGTCGGCACGCCAAGGTGATGGCCCTGCAGCCGGGCATCGGTGCCGTCTCGAATGCCGACTTTTCAACCCCCTGGCCCAAACTGTCACGCCTGAGCGGCAGCCTGCAAACGCTGCTGGCACAAGCCCACCCCGGCGATGCCGAGTTGCTGGCGCTGCTGCACAACCCCGACCCTGCCGCTGACATTGATTTGCCAGCCACCGGCATTCCAGTTGAGCTTGAGCGCGCGCTCTCAGCCGCTTTCATTGCCCTGCCCGATTACGGCACCCGCGCCAGCAGTGTGGTGCGGTTCGGGGCCGATCACGTCTCTTTTATGGAGCAAAGCTTCGATGCCAGTGGCAACACTGGCCTGAGGCATGACATATGCCGTGGCATAGGCTAAACTCTAAAGATTCGCAAAGCACCACCGCCTCGGGAGAACCACCATGCCCATCGCCTCGGAAAAAGCGGCCAACTCTTCAGCTGAGTCTCCCGCACGCCAGGTGCGCCTGTTTCGCAACGGCGCCAACCAGGCCGTGCGCATTCCCAAAGAGTTTGAATTGCCGGGCACCGATGCGCTCATGCACCGCGAAGGCAACCGGCTGATTTTGGAACTGGTGGCAGACAAACCAGCCAAAGGCAGCATGGCAGCGCTGGCGCTGGCGTTGCAGGAAATGGCCGCTATGGGAACGATTGACGAGGTGTTCCCGGATGTTGATGCAGGTCTGCTGCCCTTGGACGACATCAATTTTGGTGACGACTGATGATGTTCGACGCCACGCTGTATTTGCTCGACACCAACGTCATTTCCGACATGATGCGCAACCCCGTGGGCACGGCGGTGCGATATGCGCAGTTGTTGGCGGCCAATGAACCGGACAGCAAGGTTTGCACCAGCGTCGTGGTGCAATGTGAACTGCTGTTCGGTTTGCGCAGACACACCAGCCCGCGTTGGTCCACGCAGTACGAGCGTGTGATGAACGCCATCGACGTGCTAGCCCTGGAATCCAGCGTCGCGCCCTACTATGCCGAGTTGCGCACCCAACTCGAAACAGCTGGCACCCCGATTGGCCCCAACGACACCCTCATCGCCGCCCACGCGCTGGCGCTGGGTGCCACGCTGGTCAGCGCAGACGCCGAATTTGCCCGCGTACCGGGGTTGCGGGTGGAAAATTGGCTGCTACCTGTCGCAACAAAGAAATGAAAACCACCCAATTCGCCCCCGGCCTGATCATTGCGGGCATCGCCCCACCGCTTTGTCTGACCGATTACAAGCTGATCGCGTTCGACATGGACTCGACCCTGATCAACATCGAGTGCGTTGATGAAATTGCCGCTGCCGTGGGCCGCAAGGCAGAGGTGGCCGCCATCACTGAAGCCGCCATGCGTGGCGAAATCAGCGACTACAAGGAGAGCTTGCGCCAGCGTGTGGCGCTGCTCAAGGGCGTGACCGAGGCCGACCTGGCGCACGTTTACCAAAACCACCTGCAGCTCAACCCCGGCGCGGCTGAACTGGTGGACGCGTGCAAGCGCGCCGGGCTTAAGGTGCTGCTGGTGTCGGGTGGATTCACCTACTTTAGCGACCGCCTTCGCGACCGGCTGGGCATCGACTACAGCCGCGCCAATGTGCTCGAACTCAGCGGCGGCGTGCTCACCGGGCGCATGGTGCACCAGCCGTGGGGCGACATTTGCGACGGCGCCGAAAAGCGCACCATGCTGCTGCAGATGTGCGACATGCTGGGCATCAACCCCAAGCAGGCCATTGCCATGGGCGACGGCGCCAACGACCTGCCGATGATGAGCGTGGCCGGCCTGTCGGTGGCTTTTCATGCCAAACCGGCGGTGCGTGAGTTTGCCAACGTGTCGATCGAGTCCGGCGGGCTGGACCGGCTGCTGACGCTTTTTGAGAGCTGACAATCGCGCCATGTACACCGCCCACTTCGGCCTGAGCCAGGACCCGTTTTCCATCGCGCCCGACCCGCGCTACCTGTTCATGAGCGAGCGCCACCGCGAGGCGCTGGCGCACCTGCTTTACGGCGTGGCAGGCGGTGCTCAGGTCACGGGCGGCTGCGGTGGCGGCTTTGTGCTGCTGACCGGCGACATTGGCACCGGCAAGACCACCATTTGCCGCTGTTTTCTGGCGCAAATTCCGCCCAACTGCCATGTCGCCTATATTTTCAACCCCAAACTCAGCGTACTGGAGTTGCTGCAGTCGATCTGCGAAGAGTTTCACATCGCAATCAAGGCTGCCAACGCCGGCGCTCTAACGGCCAAGGACTACATCGACGCGCTCAACGCCTTTTTGCTGCAAAGCCACGCCGCCGGGCAAAGCAGCGTGCTCATCATTGACGAGGCGCAAAACCTGGCCGCCGACGTGCTGGAGCAATTGCGCCTGCTGACCAACCTGGAAACCAACGAGCGCAAGCTGCTGCAAATTGTGCTGATCGGACAACCTGAATTACGCGACATGCTGGCCCGACCGGAACTGGAGCAACTGGCGCAGCGCGTGGTGGCGCGGTTTCACCTGGGCGCGCTGTCAATCCCGGAGACCCGCCAGTACATTGCGCACCGCCTGGGTGTAGCGGGTCACACCGGCTCGCTGCCCTTTGATACCAAGGCCCTGCAGCGCATCCATCAGCTCGCCCGGGGCGTGCCGCGGCGCATCAACCTGCTCTGCGCTCGCGCGCTGCTGGGCACCTGGGCCACTGGCCAGAACCAGGTCAACCGCAAGGTGGTGAATAAAGCGGCTTCAGAGGTCTTTGGTGCCAACACAGGGCTAACAGCCAACTTCAAGGGCCAGCGCCTGGGTTATGCGTTGGCGGGTCTGGCCGCGCTGGCGGCGTTGGCTGCGTTGATGTTGCTGGCTGTGCAATGGCAAGCGACTTCAAAGACAGCCCAGACAGCGCCTGACGCAGCCCAAACTGCATCCAGCGCAACGCCACCCACGCAGAGGCTGCCGCTCGGCGCTGCACTGCCAACGGTATCAGCGGAGCAATCAGCATCCGACACGCCACCGACCTCAGCCAGTGGTCTGCCCGACTTATCCGTCACAGACCTGCCCATGCTTTGGCCTGAGTTGCCAGCCGATATCAACATCGCCTGGCGCGAGCTGGCGCCAGACTGGCAGCTGCCTGCCAACAGTGCCACCCCCTGCCAAAGCGCCGGCGCACAAGGCATTCAGTGCTACCGCGCCAGCAAATTGACCCTGCCGCTGCTGCGCCAGCTCAATCGCCCGGGCATCCTGACGTTGCGTGCAGCCCAAGGGCCGGCGGTGCATGCGGTGCTGAAGGGTGTGTCTGAGCAAATCGCCACGCTGGGGCTGGCCGGGCACCTGCACCACGTCAGGCTGCTTGACCTGGCGCAGTGGTGGCACGGCGACTTTGCCACCTACTGGCAGCCGCCCACGGGGTATGTGGCCGGGTTGCCCGACGGCAGCACCGGCCCGGCCATCGACTGGCTGGCCAACCACTTGAGCCAGCTTGACGGCTTGCCCGGTGCGCCGACCCATGGCACGCCCTTGGCATTGGATGCCGCGCTGCGTGCACGCGTGCGGACCTTTCAGCGCTCGCGCGGCATCACACCCGACGGCCGGCCCGGCCCCATGACCTTCATGCAGCTCGAGAGCGCCACCCAGAGCGGTGCACCCCGACTGCTCACCGAGGCGCAATAAGCCCATGTCTTACATCCTCGACGCCCTCAAAAGAGCCGACACCGAGCGCGAACGCGGTGCCGCGCCCGGCCTGCACACGCGACACCAGATGCCTGCTGGCAACGCTGACACCCCGGGCGAGCGTCGTCTTGTGTGGATGGCTGCAGCAGCAGGCCTGACGCTGCTCGTGCTGGCGACCACTTTCTGGCTTTGGCGCACACCTTACGCGCCACCGGCGGCAGCATTGACACCGACCGCCAGTGCGGTACAGACACCAGCCGCTCCGGCAACAGTCATACCCAGCAAGCCGCGCGCAGCGATCACACCCCTCGCACCAGTGCCCATTGTGGTTACCGAGGCGCCCGTGGCCAAGGCAAAACCGGCAGAAAAGGCCAACCCGAAAACAGTGACAGTGACAGCGCCGCCCGTTGTACCCGCCGTCCCCACTACACCCACCAGAGCCGTGGCAGTAACGTCGCCCGCAGCGCCTGCCGGCACGGCTGCGTCAGCGTCAACAGCGGCCCAAGCTGCAACCCTGCTGAGCGAACTGCCAGCAGAGCTGCGCAACCAGATTCCCAAAATCACCATCACCGGCAGCGTTTATTCAGACAGCCCCGCGCAGCGCCTGCTGCTGGTCAATAACCTGGTGCTGTCTCAAGGCGGCCAGGTCACCCCCGACCTGAAGCTTGAAGAAATCCAGCCGCGCAGTTCGGTCTTCAGCTACAAGGGCAGCCGCTTTCGGGTGATGCATTGAACCTAAAAACCGCAGTTACCCCACGCCTGCGAGCCCAGCGTATCCGGCCCGATACCGCACCCGGAGATTGATCAAAAACCAAGTTCAATCGCATTTCAGCCGCAGAACAAAATCGGCGCCAGGTGAGCGTTATCGACAAGCCTTACCTTACGCCGGCTCCGGCACGCTGGGCAGGCCCGCCAGTGCCATCGCCAGTTCGCTTTCGTCGTAGTGCTCGTCAGTCAGTTCACCGGCAAAGTACTTCTGGTACGAGGTCATGTCAAAGTGGCCATGGCCGCAGAGGTTGAACAAAATGGTCTCGGCCTTGCCCTCGGCCTTGCAGCGCAGCGCCTCGACGATGGCACCCTTGATGGCATGGTTGGCTTCCGGGGCGGGCACGATGCCCTCGTGCCGCGCAAACAGCACGCCGGCCTCAAAACACTCTACCTGGTTGTATGACACGGCCTCCAGCAGGCCGAGTTCCTTGACGTGCGACACCAGCGGCGCCATGCCGTGGTAGCGCAGGCCGCCGGCGTGAAAACCGGGCGGCGTGAACTGGCTGCCCAGCGTGTGCATTTTGGTCAGCGGCGTCATGTGACCGGTGTCGCCAAAGTCGTAGGCGTATTTGCCGCGCGTCAGCGACGGGCATGCCGCCGGCTCGACCGCAACAATGCGCGGCTTGGGGCCGCCGCGCAGGCCGTGGCCGATGAACGGGAAGGCGATGCCGGCAAAGTTGGAGCCGCCACCGGTGCAGCCCACCACCACGTCGGGCCAGGCGTCGGCCATTTCCATTTGCAGCATGGCCTCCTGGCCAATGATGGTTTGGTGCAGCAGCACATGGTTGAGCACCGAGCCCAGCGCGTATTTGGTGTCGTCGCGCTGCACCGCCAGTTCGACCGCCTCGCTGATGGCAATGCCCAGACTGCCGGGGTGATCGGGGCGCTTGGCCAGCACCGAGCGGCCATAAG
This sequence comes from Rhodoferax sp., assembly GCF_014859475.1. Lineage (GTDB taxonomy): Bacteria > Pseudomonadota > Gammaproteobacteria > Burkholderiales > Burkholderiaceae_C > Rhodoferax. The sequence goes on along the minus strand of NZ_JACUUE010000098.1, from coordinate 3,329 downwards.
CCGTTTCGGTGGAGGGTGAGGCAAAACAGCGCGCACCATAGGTTTCCATGACGGCGCGGCGATACGGCTTCTGGTCGTAGGACACGCGCACCTGGAACACCTCGACTTCCATGCCGTAGAGCGAGCCGGCAAACGCCAGCGAGGTGCCCCACTGGCCGGCGCCGGTCTCGGTCACCAGGCGCTTGATGCCGGCTTCCTTGTTGTAAAAAGCCTGCGGCACGGCGGTATTGGGCTTGTGGCTACCGGCGGGGCTGCCGCCTTCGTACTTGTAATAGATTTTGGCGGGTGTGCCCAGCGCTTTCTCAAGGCGGTGCGCACGAAACAGGGGCGCCGGGCGCCACAGTTGAAACACTTCGCGCACCGGCTCGGGGATTTCAATCTCGCGCTCCAGGCTCACCTCTTGCATGATCAGGGCCATGGGAAAAAGCGGCGCCAGGTCGTCCGGGCCCACCGGTTGCATGGTGCCGGGGTGCAATACCGCGGGCAAGGGCTTGGGCAGGTCGGCCTGCAAGTTGTACCAGAACTTGGGCATCTGGTTTTCGTTCAACAGGTACTTGGTTTGCTGGCTCATGGCGACTCCTGAAAAGTGACAAATTAGGCTTGGCTGCAAGTATGCCTTCAATCCCTTCGGCCGCAGCCTGGGCAAGCGCCCGGGTTTACCCTCAAAACGTCAGCGTTTTAACGCCGTCGGCGGTGCCCAACAGGCAAATTTGCGCTTTTTGCAGCGCAAACACACCCACCGTCACCACGCCCGGCCACTGGTTCACCTGGGTCTCGAAGGCCAGCGGATCGCTGATCTGCAAGCCTGTCACATCGATCAGGTACTGGCCGTTGTCGGTCACCAGCGGCGAGTCATAGCGCAGGCGCAATTGCGCTTGCGCGCCCATAGCGACAAACTGGCGCATCACGCGGTGGGCTGCCATCGGAATCACTTCCACCGGTAGCGGGTATTTGCCCAGCGTTGGCACCAGCTTGGACTCGTCGGCAATACAGACAAACTGGCGCGACTGCGCGGCCACAATTTTTTCGCGCGTGAGCGCCGCGCCGCCGCCCTTGATCATGTTGCCCTGATGGTCGATCTCGTCGGCACCGTCGATGTAAACCGCCAGTTCTTCCACGTCATTGGCATCGAAGACCCGGATGCCCAGCGCCTGCAGCCGCTCGGTACTGGCCACGGAGCTTGACACCGCGCCCTTGATCTGATGCTTGATGCTGGCCAGCGCGTCGATGAATTTATTGACCGTGGAGCCGGTGCCCACGCCCACGATCTCGTCGGGAACCACGTACTTGAGCGCGGCCTGACCCACCAGTGTTTTGAGTTCGTCTTGAGAAAGTGTTGCCATGCGAGGTTCCTTGAGGGGGTTGATCGGGGAAAATAACGGTAAATATCAGGAATTATGCAATGGCTCTTGTCCCCTACGCCCTCACCCGTCCCTTTTTATTCAGCCTGGACCCCGAAACTGCCCACGAATTGACGCTGCACTCGCTGGCGCACACGCAGGGCAACGCCTTGAAATGGGCTTATGGCAACGCACGTGTGAACGATCCGGTCATGCTGGCCGGGCTGACTTTTCCCAACCGTGTCGGCATGGCCGCCGGGCTCGACAAAAACGCCCGCTGTATCGACGGCCTGGGCGCGATGGGCTTTGGTTTTGTCGAGGTTGGCACCGTCACGCCACTGGCGCAGCCCGGCAACCCCAAGCCACGCATGTTCCGCCTGCCGCAGGCGCAGGCACTGATCAACCGGCTGGGCTTCAACAACGACGGCTTGACTGTTTTTATCGACAATGTCAGGCGCTCCAGGCTGTACCAAACACGCCAGTCCCGCTCGCCTGGCGCCTTGCCCATGCTGCTGGGCCTGAACATTGGTAAAAACGCCGCCACGCCCATCGAGCGCGCCACCGACGACTACCTGACTTGTCTGGACGGGGTCTATCCCTATGCCGACTACGTCACGGTCAATATTTCCAGCCCCAACACCAAAAACCTGCGCAGCCTGCAAAGTGATGAAGCGCTGGATGGTTTGTTGGGCGCCATCTCCGGGCGGCGTGAGGCGTTGGCGCAGCAACACGGCAAGCGTATCCCGATCTTTCTCAAGATCGCACCCGACCTGGACGGGTATCAGATCAGGGTGATCGCCCAAACCCTGAAGCGCTACGGCCTTGATGCGTCTGGCAAGGTCAACAACGCCTGGGGCGTGGTTGCCACCAACACCACCTTGGGACGCAATGCCGTCAAAGGCCTGGCGCATGCCGATGAGGTTGGCGGCCTGTCGGGCGCGCCCGTGTTGGTCATGAGCAACCGGGTAATCAGCCAGTTGCGCGCCGCCCTGGGGCCACAGTTTCCGATCATCGGTGTCGGCGGCATCATGTGCGCTGAAGATGCCGTGAGCAAAATCAGGGCTGGTGCCGATGTGGTGCAAATCTACACCGGCCTGATTTACCAGGGACCGGGTTTGGTCAGGCAAGCCGCAGCCCTGATCAAGAAGACTTTTTAATTGGGGTCAGATTCCAATTAATTTTGATAGCAGGCAGTAGCCCGGATGAAGCGAAGCGCAATCCGGGAACTTCAGCGGGGGAGCCGGTTTACTTCACCCGCGCAGTGGCTGGCTTTGGCGCTTGTCGCGCGGAGCAAGACACCACTGTTTGAACGCTGCTGTTATCGGACGAATCAACCAAGTAAGTGACGGAATTAATTGGAATCTGACCCCCATTGTTTGGCAATCATGTCGCCGATGGCCAGACAACTGGTCAGCCCGGGTGACTCGATGCCAAACAGGTTGACCAAGCCCGGCACGCCGTGGTCGCTCGGGCTCTGAATCATGAAGTCACGACCAGGCTCGCCCGGGCCGCTGATCTTGGGGCGAATGCCGGCGTAACCGGGCAGCAGCGCGCCGTCTGGCAAACCCGGCCAGTAATTGCGTACCTCGGCGTAAAAAGCGTCACCGCGCGCCGGGTCCACGCTCAGGTCGTCCGGTGATTCGACCCATTGCACGTCGGGGCCAAACTTGGCCTGCCCGCCCAAATCCAGCGTCAGGTGCACGCCCAGCCCGGCGGCCTGCGGTACCGGGTAGATCAAATGCGAAAACGGCGCCCGCGTGGCCAGCGTGAAATAGTTGCCCTTGGCGTAATACGCTTTCGGCACATGCCGCGCGGCCAGCCCGGCAAAGCGCGCGGCCAGCAGTGGCGCTTGCAAGCCCGCCGCGTTGATGACGGTTCTGGCTTGCAAGCGGGTGCCATCGGCGGCATGCAATTCGATGCCAGACGCCCCGACCTGCGCACCTTCCAGCGGTGAATTGAGCGCCAATACACCGCCCGCGTTTTCCAGGT